>JBGTCB010001140.1:0-1621 GCA_041748995.1 Saprospiraceae bacterium
GTTTCCAAAAACATGATCCACGTGACAATGTGTGTTTAAGATACCGACGATGATCAACTTATTTGATCCGATATGGTGTAATAATTCTTCTCTTTCAGCAACTGAATAACAACCAGGATCAATTATAATTGTTTTCTTAGTTGCATGATCTGTTACTATAAAAGTGTTTTCTTCAAATGGGTTGAAGGTGAAAGAGGTGACAATGCTCATAGTTTTGCGTTTAATAAGCAAATAAGTGTTGAAAATTGTATTTTGTCTGTTCTGTCGCGTAGAGAATTAGCAAGGTTATGAAATATTTTTTACCACCGGTAGTTTTACTCATTTGCATGACCGCGTCATCTGCTCAGGTGGCTGACGTAGAATATGGCAAAAACCGGTTACAATATCATGATGATTTTGATCAATGGCTTTACTATGAAAGTGAAAACTTTATCACTTATTGGTACGGAAAAGCCAGGAATCATGGAGTATCAACCGTTAAATTAGCCGAACAGGATCATGATGAAATTCTTGATCTGATTGAACACCGGATTAATGATAAAATTGAAATTATCGTCTATAGTGATGTTTCGGATCTGAAGCAAAGTAATATTGGAAACGATGAAGTCTTCAACACAGTAGCCGGACAAACAAAAATTGAAGGCAGCAAGGTCTTTGTCTATTTTGATGGCGATCACGATTTGTTACGGAAGCAGATACGAAAAGGAGTGGCTACCGTATTTCTCAATAATATGTTTTTTGGCTCCAACCTGCAAGAAGTAGTTCAAAATTCAGTCGCCGGATCCATTCCCACCTGGTTTCAGGAGGGTCTTGCTTCTTACGTCGGTTCTTATTGGGATACTTATGACGATGCCCAGTTAAGAAATATTTTCCTCCATGAAAAGAGAACCAATTTTAGAAGGTTGAGCGGGATTTACCCTTCAATAGTGGGACAGTCCTTCTGGTATTATATAGGGCTCACTTATGGTAGGTCCGAAATATCCAATTTACTTTATCTCACAAGGATTAACCGAAGCGTTCAGGATGCCTTTTTGTACGTCTTCGGAATCCCTTTTGATGATATGACTGCGCAATGGGAAAAGTATTTTCTCAACCGCTATCAGACTGAGAAAGACCAATTTATAACACCAGATGAGAGTACCCAAATTTCTTATAAGAGAAAAAAGAAAGTTCCGGTAAGTTTTCTTTCCTTCAGTCCGGGTGGTGATGCACTTGCAATTGTCGATAATCAGATAGGTAAAACCAGAATTACGATTAAAGATCTCGAAACCAACGATTCCAGAAAAATCTTTAAGTACGGATTCAAAAATAATGTACAGGCAACAGACTTTAATTACCCAAAAGACAGTTGGTTGCCCGATGATTCAGGCATCTTCATTTTATATGAAGACCGAGATAGAATTACCCTCGAATTTCGGGACTTTTCAACCGGTACAATGGTTCGTCAATTCTTGCCGGAGAGATATGAACGAGTGTATTCAATGGCTGCGATGTCAGCAAATGAGCTGGTATTTACGGCACTTTCAGAAGGTATGATTGACTTGTTTTATTATACCACCAACAACCGACAATCAAATCAGCTTACGAACGATATTTATGATGATCTGGATATGGTAATAGC
>JBGTCB010001141.1:0-3027 GCA_041748995.1 Saprospiraceae bacterium
GCATTTATAAAGACGGCGATAAATGCCATGACCGCGTTACCTATGACGACAGCTTTCAATCCCAGTGGAATTGTAATAATTAATGCGATAATTATCAGGGGCCCTTTGAGAAGGTCAACTTTTAAGAAAAGATCAGAGCGGCCTACTGCATTTAATATATTCATGTTGATTACACTAATCGGATAAAACATGCGAGCCAATGCCATCCACTGAAGTAAAACCACCATATCCAACCATTTTTCCGTCAGTAATACGACTACAATTGGTTTGGCCAAAACCGCAAGCAATGACATTGATGGAAAAATCACAAAAGCTGACATCCGGATCATTCGACCGTATACTGAGATCATTCTAGATTGATCCGACTGCAAAGTAGCCAGGATGGGGTATGTCACTTGTTGCAGAATATTGGCTACGGAACCGGCAGATAGCTGGGCAAAGCTCACTGCCCTGGTATAAAATCCAAGCTGGGTGGCACTATAGAATTTCCCAATTAGTACATTGTAACTATTTTGCAACACTTGGGCATAGAGTCGTGATACCAATAATTTCCAGCCGAAAGAAAAAAGCTTCTGAAACGAGGCCAGGGAAAAAAACAAATTGGGCTTCCATGTGGACATATACCACAATAATAAGCTAGCCATGATATTGGAAGCAATAAGCTGAACCACCAAAGCCCAGTATCCGAAATTATAAAATGCAGCTGCAACAGCTATCAATCCTCCAAAGGAATTTGAGGCAATATTAACCTTAGCTAAGGATTTGAAATCAATTAAGATACTCAACTTAGTACGTTGAACTATAGTTAATGAACCAACAAGCAAATTTAATCCGATAACTCTGACAAGTAGAATAAGTCTCTCTTCGTCGTAAAAGTCCGCTATCAGAGGAGCAGAAAAATATAGAATCAGATAGACAATAAGGCTTACGCATAAATTAAAGACAAAAACAGTAGAAAAATCCAGTTCCGTTCGATCCTTATTTTGTATCAAACCACTGGCCATTCCAGAATCAATAAAAACCTGACTGATCACAATAAAGATCGAGATCATCCCAATCAAACCAAAGTCAGCTGGTAAAAGCAGTCTAGTTAGTATTATTCCCAAGATCAATTGTAAGCCTTGGGCAGAAAATTTTTCCAAGGCATTCCAAAAAACCCCTCGGGTGATAATTTCCCTAAGCGAATTACTACTCAATTATTAGTCTTATATAATGACGAAAGCAGGCTGAGGTTCACTGACTAACTTGATTTCTGAAATAAAAGGAATACCATTTTATGCTCTGGTTTTAGATGGGAGAATATCAAAATACTCAATACTCTGCTTCCTTTAGGGATAACAATGCCAAATGTTTTAAAACTGGATGAATAATAAAATACTCTATGGACTCCACCTGTTCAGAACTATTATGAATAGTATCAACTGTCAGCATACCCTTAACAACTTTGAGAAAGCAATCAGCTCTTATTACATTATCATAGAAATAGTCAATATCCACTCCCTTGCAGGGAGGTTCATACTTACAGGATAAAATATTGACCCCCTCATCAATTTTTGGCGACATATAGAAAGCAGTTACACTACACTTCCTTTGATTCAGTATACTATAATAAATAGTTGTACTCCCTCTTTCAAGCGGTAATTCTCCAGGATGCATATGCAACACCTTGATATTTCCTGAAAAATAACCATCCCCCAATATTTGGCCTCCATAACCAGCAAAGACGACAATATCTGATTGAGCCGAAATAGCGCTATTTATAATCTCGTCGGAATTCACATCATCACTAGCAATCGAAATATATCGCCATTTGTTCTTCCTGAAAGTACTCTCTAATGCTTCACTGAAGTCTGGAATAAAAAGATCTTGGTCTTTTAGAAATTTCTCTGTTAAGAGGTCTAGGTCTACTCCTTTGCATATTCTCTTTTCAACTCCATAGAAGATACCAGTTACCTCAAAATTATAGTCATTCAATAATGATAAAGACTGTGCGTAGGCACGTGCTCGTAAGGTATTCCCTGCTAAAATCAAAATCGATAATCTATCTTCTCTAGAACTCATGATGGCTTCAGGTTGCTAATAATCATATCTAGTCATTGCCTCTTTCAATCTGAAGGAGAGGTGCTGGGATCCACCAGCGACGTTCCTTTTTCTAAAAACAGCAAATAATTTGTCAATATCAGCTGGATAGTAAGCCCTGACCATTTTATATTTAATCAGATCAAAATACTTGCTGGCGATTCCGAACTTCGCATCAAGATCACTATCAGCTCCTTTTATACTGTGACTCTCGAAAAATAATAATGCATTTTCATTCGATATCGAGTATATTTTCTTTATATAGTCTTCAAATCCAACATTTAAGTTCCCATCAATTGTAAAGTGATTGGATAAGGATAAGATTAAATCATATCCTTCATCAAAAGCATGAGTCATAAAATCTGCGCAAATAAAGTTCACGTTTGATAACTCTAAATATTTCGCAGTTTCAATACCCATATTTACTAAATATGGATTTAGCTCTATCCCATCAACTGCTTCCAGATATTCAGCAATGTGGCAAGTCAGAAAACCAGAATTAGATCCTATGTCCAATGCATTTTTATCTTTCCCAAAGTAATTCCGGATTTCATAATTATCAATTCTTGCTTCAGTTGGTTTGATCCCATTTATTCCAATTTTAGCCAACCCTTGATAAAAATATCCATCACAATAAACAAATGAATCCCAATTATGTAATTGCTCCTCTCGTAATCTATTTAGTTGATTATGTAAGGGCCTCACATTGGTATTCTTATTAACGTATTCGCGATCCGACTTCTCCAACATTTTTCTTAATTCAGGGTACGTCATTCTAATTGGCGTGGGAAGAATTCCGATAATCCTCATTGCTTTAAGTACGTAGTGAAACACAGTATTTAACCATGGTGTTCGTTCTACTACTGCTCTGACTTTCATTAGAATTGCCACTATTTAGAATATTATTTCGAAGTCCTTCTTCCCAGACTCTCTATAATACTTAGCTCC
>JBGTCB010001142.1:0-5562 GCA_041748995.1 Saprospiraceae bacterium
AATAGCTCCGGAAAACGTCAAGAGCAGTATTTCCCGAATGGCTGGCACTAGTAATAAAAACTTCAATGAAGGTGAACTCAGAGAAGCCCGCACCAAGCTATTGCGCCTCGAACATGCTCTAACTGCAATCGACAAATCAGAGTTTGGAAAGTGTGTACGATGTGGTAATATTATTCCATTCGGACGATTGCTATTAATGCCGGAAAGTACAAAATGTGCTTTATGCCATTGAAAATAAAACTATCTGAATGACAATATGTCCTTTATGTACCGAACCTATAGGGTTTAAAGAAGTTCAGGGACCGGATACCCGGGTGTATCATCATTGCGAAGAATGTCACCTTATTTTTACCGCTACCCGCTTTCAACCAACAAAAAAAGAGGAAGAACACCGGTATCGTCAACATAACAATGGCATACAGCACAAGGGGTATGTCACATTTCTATATAAAGCTATTAAACCCGCGCTTCAATTCTTGAGACCAGGTATGATAGGCCTGGATTACGGTTGTGGGCCACAGCCCACACTTTCCAGGCTTCTTGAGCAGGAGGGATTTACATGTGACGATTACGACCCCATTTTCTTTCCTGAATTGAATCAGAATAAACAATACAACTTCATTTTTGCAACCGAATGCTTTGAGCATTTTTTCTATCCGGCCAGGGAACTGATAAAAATACAACAGCTGTTAAAAGATGATGGAATCCTTGCAATTATGACCGAACAATGGCAAAGCCTGGAAAAATTCAAAAATTGGTATTATGCCAAAGATAATACTCATGTATCATTTTATCATCAGCGTACATTTCAATTCATTGCTGAGAAATCAGAAATGAACACCATATTTAGTGACAATAACAGAGTAATAATTTTTCAAAAAACCAAGCCGTTCATTTAAAATCTGTATTAGTCATAAACAAAAAGAATACCCATGAATACAACTGAGAATAAAGAAAAAAATATTTGTCAGAATTTTTAAATAAAGTTGATATCCTTCTGTCTGAAATCAACAAAGCGATTCAGTTAAAAAGTGATGAAATTGCCAATATGTACAAACATATGGAAGAGCATAAACGAGATATGGATCATCTTGAAAAAAACGCAATGCGGGAAACCATAACTAACTACACTCTACAGGGTGACCATACTGTAGAGAACAAGAAGCGTCTCATAAGATTAAAAGACATCGCTTATTTTGGAAGGATAGATTTTCAGGAAAGCGATGCAGATACTTTTAGAAATATTTATGTCGGTGTTCACAATTTTCAAGACAGTGAATCCAATAAAAATCTGGTATTCGATTGGCGGGCACCCATTTCCAGCCTGTTCTATGACTTTGAATTAGGCGAAGGACATTATGAAACTCAATCAGGGCTTATCCAAGGAGACATTTCGCTTAAAAGGCAATTCAAAATCAGAAAAGGTGAAATGGAATACATGCTGGACACCGATGTAACCATTCATGATGAGGTCCTTCAAAAGGAACTCAATCAGGCCTCAAGTGCCAAAATGAAAAACATCGTTGCCACCATTCAAAAAGAACAAAATGCCATTATCCGAAACGAAGAAGCCAGATATTTGATCATACAGGGTGTAGCCGGGTCAGGGAAGACGTCGATTGCGTTACATAGAATAGCTTATCTACTATACCGGTTTAAAGACACCATTTCGTCCGAAGACATTTTGATTATTTCACCCAATAAAGTCTTTGCCAGCTACATTTCAAACGTATTACCTGAACTAGGTGAAGAAACCGTGGCAGAAACCAGTATGGAGGACATAGCCAATGAAATTTTAGAGTATCAGGTAAATTTCCAAACATTTTTTGAACAAGTAGCTGAATTATTAGAAAAAGAGGATCCCAGATTGATCGAGCGAATACAGTTTAAATCATCAAATGACATCAAATGACATAATGAATAAATTAAACAACTATGTGAATTACTTAGAAAATGAAGGATTTAATGTTACTGACATTTTTGTAAAAGGAAAACCCGTTCCTGCCTGGTTTATCCGAGAATCATTTGAAAAATACAGCCGAATGCCGCTGCTCAAAAGATTTAATGAAGTCGTAAGAGAAATAGTAGAAAATGTTTTTAAACACTATGGAATAGAAATTCAATATAAAGACCGCACGGATCTGCATACTACCATTCGCAAGATGTTTCCATCGTACAACCCCCGAGTGCTATTATAAAGGTTTTTATGAATGGCTTGGCAAACCTGAATTATTGAAAACAAAGGCAGGTAGTACCTATGAATGGAGCGATGTCTATGCGTTTATTTATTTAAAAAACCGCCTGGAAGGATTAAAACCCAGGACAAAGGTCAAACACTTGGTCATTGACGAAATGCAGGATTATTCAGCCGTTCAATACAGAGTAATCAGCATGCTTTTCCCCTGTAAAAAAACGATACTGGGTGATATTAACCAATCGGTTAATCCCTTTACCTCATCAAGTCTGCAAGTTATTGAAAATGTTTTTAGTGGCGCTACCACTATGACGATGCTTAAAAGTTATCGTTCAACATATGAAATAACTCAGTTTACAAAACGCATAACCCAGAAAGCAGAAGTTGAAGCTATTGAGAGACATGGTCAAAATCCCAGAATTTTCTCCTATAAAAATTCTACTGAAGAAACTAATGAGCTTAAGGCGTTAATTACCGACTTTGAAAAAAGTGAATTTAATTCACTAGGGATTATTTGTAAAACTCAAAAACAAGCCGACGGCCTTTATGGCATACTTAATTAAGAGTGACTTTAAATTAAATATTTTGAATGCAGCGAGTGTTGCTTTTGGAAGTGGCATTGTTATTACTACAGCACATCTTGCCAAGGGATTGGAATTTGACCAGGTAATCGTTCCTTTTTGCACCGATAAAAACTACCAATCTGTAACGGACAGACAAATGCTCTATGTGGCCTGTACCAGAGCTATGCACAGGTTGCTGCTGACCCATCTAGGTAAGCTAACGCCATTTGTAGTGATTGGAAAAGAAGATTAGAACAACATTAATATGCAACCCTTCACAGTCATTTCCATTGGCAAGTCGTGCAGGAAGAGATCGCTAATGAAGAAAAGCTTTGCGGCGATGCAACATTGTGCAGTCACAAGAAGAAATTTCAACTTGAGTCCAAAGGTTCCTTTTAGGTTTTGAGCCCTTTAATTCACAATTCTCTCAAGTCTGACCTGCAATAAATTTTTTTCAATAAAAAAGTAATAACTCAAGAGCTCCTCCATGATTCTTGGGAAAATGATTTCTGACCTGGGGAAATTCTTTCAGCAACTGAATGACCTGATCCCGCAGGATTCCTTCACCTTTTCCATGAATGATGGTGGCTGACAAGTATCTCCTTGCTATCACTTCTTCGAGAAATTTCCGGCATTCCTTCAATTGATAATCGAGGATTACTAGTCCGGAATTTTGGGTATATCCGGAAAGTTTTTCAAGATGAAGATCAAGTACATTCACCATGGAAGGTCTTTTTTTCTCCGTAGTCTTCTGCTCTTCAATACCTAACAACTGAACCAGTGACTCTTCGGTCTCGGGTTCGTTATGCACCACAATCTCGCAGGCTTCTAATAGTATATGGTGTCCATCAAGCAATATCTTCGCTTTACCTCCCGTTTCCCCTTCAAATTTCGCTATGGCTCCTGTTTTTGTTACCCTGACCATATCACCAATCCAAAGGTCCTTCAAAGCACTGTGATCCATAAAAATTTCTTTTCTAAAAAATCTGACTTTCCACGAATGAATTTACATTTGCCTCCCAGATTGGATTAACCTAAAAACTGAGCTTAAGTTTATTCAAGTATCGACTTTATGCAACATATACCCGGATTGTATATCCATATGTCTAAGAAAGGGGGAAGGGGAGTCTTCACCGCCCACGAAGTGAACAAAGGAGATGTCATTGAGATCTGTCCCTTACTTTTAATCCCACCTGATCAGGTGCAGCTTATTGACAAAACTATTTTTTACGATTATTATTATAATTGGCCCGCTGGTGAGGAAGGAAGTGCCTGTATTGCACTGGGTTATGGATCCCTGTACAATCATACTCCCAAGCCGAATGCTGAAGTGATCTTTGATGTAGAAGAAAAAACTATAGTCATCAAAGCTGTGAAGAAAATCAAAGCTCATCAGGAGATCTTCATTGACTACCAGGGTGGTGAGCAAGATGCCGCAGGCCTATGGTTTGCCGTCAAATAGTATGAAAATAGTTTTTCATGCCTTTTCTGATTTTTCTTGCTATCCTGCATTCTCATGATCACTATGATGATTCGGATGTAAGGTATGCCCAGAGGCTTATTGGTACAAATTTACCAGGGCCAAGATCGATACAACTGTTACACTACCACAGGAAAACCACTGATGAGTTATGAGTTATGTTATGAGTTATGGCGGTGTCACGCCGTGACCGAAAAGCTGTCACCCCTCGAAGGTGCGACAGCTTAATTCCTGCTTCGCGATGTCGCACCTTGTAGGGGCGACATCGCTTTTGAAACGAAAGAGTAGCATCGCATTATATACTTCATGACCCGACTCCTATCAACCGGGTATGACCCTGGAATTGAGAAATTTCAACACCGATGCCATCGGTTTTTCGGCCAACAGTTCAACCACACTACCATAACCTTTAAAACACCATTCAATGCGATGAGAACAATCGATGATTATGCTCATTTCTTCGGAAAAACCATAAAACCACAAAACCAAAACACCATTTCTTTCAAACAATTCAACAATTAAACCACGACAACATCACCATTCATGCGAAGAGAATAATCGACTATTTTCCTGGTTTCTTCGGAAAAAACCATAACACCACAATACCAAAACACCAAAATACCTTTCCCCTCATCCCCATTCTTCAGAAAACTGTTCGAGATATTGCAACATAAATTCATGGCGTGATTCTGCTATTTTCCGGGCAGTCCGGGTATTCATCCGATCTTTTAATAGAAGTAATTTTTCGTAAAAATGATTGATAGTTGGAGCCGCGCTTTTTTTATAGGTTTCCTTGTCCATATTTAAATCGGGAGGGATATCAGGATCATAAAGCTGACGTCCCTTATAACCTCCATAGTTAAATGCCCGGGCTATGCCAATAGCACCGATGGCATCAAGTCGGTCGGCGTCCTGGACAATATCCAGTTCGATCGAACGAAATTCCGGTTGAAAATGGCCTCCCTTAAAGGAAATGTTCTCTATTATATTTTTGATGTGTTCAATTTGATCAGGTGGCAAGTCTGTTGACAAGAGAAATTTTTCTGCTTTTTGAGGGCCTATTTCTTCATCTCCACCATGAAATTTTGAATCAGCAATGTCGTGCAAAAGCGCTCCCAGCTCCACTACCAACATATCGACATCGCCCTCCGCATTTGCAATGTGCTGAGCGTTCTTCCACACGCGATAGATATGCCACCAATCATGTCCACCTTCCGCACCTTCGAGTGCTGTTTTTACATAATCGACCGTTTGAGAAACAATTGCGCGGGTATCCATAGAGCAAGTATACCAAGTACCATCATTCCATACACGCTTTACATATC
>JBGTCB010001143.1:0-2525 GCA_041748995.1 Saprospiraceae bacterium
TTTTTGGGCAATCAGTCCCGAATTGAATAAATATATAATAGCAATAGATATAATCAATCTAAAATTCATAGCTGGATTTTTAAATCATTAATTAGAATTCAGTTTTTTTTAGTGCCATGCCAGGATATATTAGACTCTTCGGTTCCCTCAGCACAATATTCCAGGCATTTACCTTTCCCTCTAAAAATATCCTGGTCGCCAAATGCAAGTTCAAAAGATTCAGTCATATGCCCTCCTTTGATTTTATAGAGATCATGTACTAGAATCCCACGGAGTGTGTCGGATTCTATTTTTAAATTCCTGGCATTGATTTGCTCCGCTCTGGTACTGCGGGGTGCAAATATTTCAAATGCAGCTATCAGTGAATCTTCCTGACTGATCGTCAGGTCTCCCCGGTAAATCAAAGTGGTGTCATTACTATAGAAAAAATAGAAGTCCCAGACACCTGTCTTCGACTGCGCCTCTTCACCTTCAATGTTATCCGGTATCATAAAAAAAACGACCAGTGCTACCAACAGCAGGGCTATCAATAAGATAAGAGACAAGGTCGAATTCTTTCTTTTCACCATGCCAATCTTAGTTGCCAGCAGCCTTTATCAGTAAAATTTGTTGACCGGTCGTGGTGGATGTCAATAACATGAAATTTTCCCGGCGGACTGTATTCGGGGCACAACCACCACCGTTCCGCCAATCATCCGAATCAGGAACACTGACCGGTTCGACAAACATTCCGGTAAAAGTCTCTGTTCCCGCCCCTTTATGGGAACGGTCAATGGTTATTTCAATAAAATTTGCTTCTTTGTCGATCACTCCGGAAACCGGATTAATATGGGTGATTGTACGGACAGCTTCGGTACCACAAACCACAAATTCACGGCTACCACTGGCTTCACTACCAGGGTGATGATCTTTGGCTTCGAGGTCGTAGACTTTCAACTGTTTCATTTCCTTGCCCTGGGCATCTTTAAGGGGTACAAACCACAGGCAATAGGCTCTGTCGTAAGGGGTAATCCAGGCATTAGTGACGGCAACCGGAGGTGTAACCGCTGGTGCAGGCACAATAACCAATGGTATAGGCGGTACAACAAAGGCGTCACTGGTGTAGAAAAATTCTTCCGAACGGACCAGAAGCGGATCAACAACCAGGACATTGGAACTGCAATCAGGATCATCCACATAAATATTGGGAGTACTAATCATGGCCAGATCTTCGGGAATAGTGACAACCAGTCCCTCGAGCATTGATTGAAATTCTGACTCTACCTGTAGAAGGGCCGGAGGACCAGCGATCGGATTATCTATAAAGACTGAGCGACCTCGCAAAAAATTGGCAGGAATGGAACGAAGTAAAATTTGATTTTCTCTTCCAGCCAGGATGGCCGGTGCTGAATCGATTGAAATATTACCATTGGAGGAAGTATTGCAGTCCGGATTACACGAAAAGAAAGTAATCACCGACAGGAATACTAATGTGACTAAGGTTTTTTGAATAAGCATTTCAAGTAGGTTTTCAAAGTTTAGAATTGGTTCAATGGGTCAGATATTTTTCCTCATTTGAGTTAAAGAGCGGTTAATTCGTTTTTCCAGAGCAAGTACATTTATGGACATATCATCATAGGCCATACTGGCTATTTTCTGTGCTTTGCCCGGGTTCTGTTTATGTAGCTGTTCATTGATATCTCGCATAACATTAAGTATCTGGGTTTGATGGATACCAGCAACCATAAAGTCAAAAACATCTTCCAGATCTTTGACAAGTGCCGGATCTTCCCAGTATCGTTCCACTCCTTCGAGATAAGACAGGCGGTTACCATCAAAATTTTCCCAGGTTTTGTTATATGTGCGTATGTCCTGATCGAAACTCTGAAAACCACCCGGTGAATTGAAATAGGATTTAATGTAGGGGAGATGATCGCGAAGATCCTTGGCTTTTCGCAAGTAGTTCAACAAGCTGGAGGAGATATCACGAAAATATTCATTTTGCCTCAGATATTGTGCTTCCAGGGCTTGTTCGAGGTCTATGGTGAGTTGGTCTACCTGCCCGGCAAGATCATCTACCTGGCCCTGAAGTGATCGAATCTCCATCTGTTGCTCACCGGTGAGGTTTTCATAGCTGGCAATCTGACTTTCCAATTGTCGGCGGTTTGCCTCAAAATGCAGGATGGTATCCAGCAGTATACTGTTTAAAGCATTTAATTGCCGATTGGTCAGGTTGTTTTTTGCCTGTAATCCGGCAATCCTTTTTTCCAGGTCGGCGATGCGTTTTTTAAATTGAGGAGTTTCGGAGTCCATATTCACAACCAGAAAATCGATGTACATTTCTTCCCGGGTGGGGTCTAATTCCAGAGATCCATCAAGGGGTTTCAGCATCTTGTGCTTTTCCGAAATTAAAGAGATGGCGATCGCCGGATCGACCTCATTGCGAATTGGATATGTGAAAGAAAACTGGCCTTGCTGATCGGTAGTGATCTCACCAATATCCGAAATCTGCAGTTTGGTATTTGGTAACGTTTGTATTTCATTAC
>JBGTCB010001144.1:0-3770 GCA_041748995.1 Saprospiraceae bacterium
CTAAATATTCAACCTTGTCTATAATCTTGAAAGCTAGAATCCTTTCTGCCACAATTACTTCCGTATCCTGATGATTCAAGTAAACGATTTGTACCACTTTCTTAAGGGTGGCGAGTGACTCGAGATAGTCATAATAATTGCAGGAAATCGGGATATATTTTTCGTCTGGTACTTCTTCTTTTTTATTCATTGTTATTCAGCAATTTCTTCAATTTTGTCAAGCAATGAGTCAATGGTTTGGACAGTGGTGCCTAAATGCATGACTACCAGTCGTAAGTAACGAACTCCCTTAACTTCAGTGCTGGTTATATAAAAATCACCGGTTTTTATAAGTTTTTCTCTTAATTTTAATTGATCAAACTGTTCGGGCTTATATCTGAAACAAAGAATATTTGACTCAACTGGTATAGGGCACGTAAACCCTGTCCGGGCTCCAATGATTTTAGCAAAATGCCGGGTATTATCATAGAGTGTCTCCACAAATTTTGCCATCCCTTTTTCACCAACAGCTGCTAAGACAAAAAATATTTTCGTAGCAATCGGGGATTTTGTGCACTCAATCTGATAGGGCAATACATCAAATCCGGGATTCTCTTTCTCGTGTATTAAATAACTTGCCTTCTGAGAAAAAGTCTGATAGTAATGCTTTTTATTTTTGAATAAAATCGCCGTACTTAATGACGAAGTCTGCATCATTTTGTGAGCATCCCAAATAAGGGAATCCGCTTTTTCAATTCCTTTTAACAGATAAGCATATTTGTCGGATAAAATGGCCGTGGCACCATGGGGACTGTCTATATGAAACCAGCACTTTTGATCAAGACAAATATCAGCCAGTTCATCAATCGGATCATAGAGGCCGGTTGCGGTAGCGCAGGCATTGGCCACGACCGCCATAATTTCCATACCTTTTTCGCGCTGTTCATGGATAATTCTTTCCAGTTCTCCCGGAATTACTACTTCATGATGATCGGTTGGAACGGGTATGATCGCCTTACTACCCAATCCAATAATGCTCACAGATCTTGCAATAGAATAATGGGTATTTTCCGGAGCCAGAACTACCAGATTTTGTCGCACACCCTGAGTCCAGGCATCGGGGTCTATAGCTGCTCTTGCGGCCAACATGGCATGGATATTAGCTAGAGAACCTCCATGAGTGAACAACCCGGCACCACCCTCCTGCCATCCCACTTTTTCCAACATCCATTGGACCATCTCCTGTTCGATTGTAGCAGCAGATGGCCCCATTTCGTATATAGACATGGGGTTGCAGATCAAGCCCTGGACCATATCTGCGAGAGCAGCTGCCGGATGCGGTACACCCACCTGATGGCCAATATATCCGGGATGGTGCATATGCATTGAGCTATCAAGATATTTTTGCAGAAATTCGCCCAGATTTTCCACATCCAAACCTCCTTCCCGGATTAGATTGGGTATATTCATCTCCTGCGATAACTGCGCCATAGACCTCAGCTCGACCACCGGTGTCCTGCCTTCCTGACTCTCCCTGAGATATTGGGTTAATTTCCTGACTAACACTGTAGCTGCAGCGAAGTAGGATGTGCTATCATGTTTGATCATACATTCAGATTTCAAGGGCAAAATTAGAGAACCGAAAACTCAAATTGCAATAGTTTTTGCAGCATGACTGATCAAATGTGTGGGAGATACGTAGGTATGTTCCCAAGGTCACATAAATAATTTACGTTTGGATATAATCATTCTAAATAAGTTTGTTAATGACCTTTTTGTCGGTCTGGTCTTTACTTTGAATAGAGAAAACCTTAAATTGTAGCCTTCGACTCGTTCTAATTAACAAAGTAAATCCGGGATTTTCCATGAAAAATGATAAAAATAAATCCGGCAGGTCTTCTTCAGGAAATGGACTTAGCCGAAGGGGCTTTCTCCGTGGTGCCGGTTTAACCACCGCAGGAAGTATGGTTTTTAATTCGGCAGTTCTTGCCATGGAGAGCCATGCAGAGGCTTCTGTTGGCAGGGCTTTAGGATCTGGTCCGGTCACTATCGAAATGAACGTCAATGGCGGATCCCGAATGATGATCATAGAACCCCGGACCACGCTGGCGTCGGCTTTACGCGATCAGCTCGGACTTACCGGTACCAAGGTGGTCTGTGACCGTGGTTCCTGCTCTGCCTGTACGGTCTGGCTCAACGGAAAACCTGTCAATTCCTGCATGACCCTGGCATTGGATGTCGGTGACAAAACCGTTGAAACTATAGAAAGCCTGGCAAATGGGGACGAACTACATCCTTTGCAGGAAGCTTTTATGGAACATGATGCCAGTCAGTGTGGATATTGCACCCCCGGTATGATTATGGCTGCTGCCCATATGCTGAAAACCAACCCAAATCCTACCCTTGATGATGTTAAAAAAGCTACCCGCGGCAACCTCTGTCGCTGTGGCACCTATCCTCATGTCTTTAAAGCTACCCTTGCGGCAGCAAAAAAAATGAAATAAGAATGGATACGAGAAAAGAAAAATTCCCCTTTGGAATACCAGGACATAACCTGGGTGAAATAGAGCGTGAAATACCCGTTAGTGAACCCCCTGCCTGGCCGGTCAATGATAAGTTGAATGTGGTGGGTAAACGGATACAGCGTATTGATGCCCGGGCCAAAGTAACCGGAGAAGCTAAGTATACCAGTGATATCCAATTGCCTGGAATGCTTTATGCCAAAATGTTGCGATCAAATGTCCCCCATGCAGCCATCAAATCGATTGATACCAGTTTAGCAGAAAAATTACCCGGAGTGCGTGCGGTCCACATCATGATGAATGATGTCGATAATGGCACTTCCAGCTATCCTGAAGTAAAATATGTGGGCCAACCATTGGCAGGAGTAGCGGCCGAAAGTCTGGATATTGCCAGGGAAGCAGTGAGTTTGATCAAAGTAATCTATGAACCAAAGCCTTTCGTGATTGACATGAATGAAGCTATGATGGCCGATGCACCAAAGGTGTTTGATGCACCGATGGCTGAACAACGAGATGGTGGTGATGTCGGAGTTGTGCATGATGGCAGTGCTGGGGAAGGAAATGTCCGGGGACCCTCAACCACGAGTTTTTGGGGAGGACCCCGGGGAAATCTTGATCAGGGATTTGCAGAAGCCGATGTGGTTGTAGAAAGAACGTATTGGACCCAGGTACACACCCATGTACCTCTGGAAACCCACGGAGTAGTCATTGACTGGAAACCGGAGGAAATGCTGGTGTATGCCTCAACTCAGAGCACCAAAGCTGTAAGAGACGAGCTGGCAAGTTATTTCAGTTTGCCAAAGAGCAAAGTACGTGTTATCTGTGATTTTATGGGTGGTGGTTTTGGCGCCAAACATAGTGCCGGTACCTTCGGACCCATGGCGGCTACTTTGTCTCAGAAAACCGGTCGGCCGGTATGGTTGATGCTGGACCGCAAGGAAGAACATCTGGCTGAAGGCAATCGGCCTAACTCGAAGCACTACCTGAAAATCGGGGCTAAAAAAGATGGAACACTTACCGCCATTCAACAGCGGTCACACGGTACTGCAGGAGTAGCACTGGGTGCCGGAGTGGGAAGGATAGCCCAGATTCTCTATGAGTGTCCGAATTTTGCGACGGAGCAATATGATGTACTGACGCATGCAGGACCGGGGGCTGCCTGGAGAGCTCCGGGCAATGTTCAGGGAGCTTTTGGATTGGAGCAAGCCATCGACGAGCTTGCAGAACAATTAAAGATAGACCCTCTGATACTGCGGAATAAAATCGACA
>JBGTCB010001145.1:0-8717 GCA_041748995.1 Saprospiraceae bacterium
CCAATGAAGGGTATACAGCGGGAAGTGGGTCCATAAAAAGCAGTGCCATGGCGGTTCGCTATGCTGCTGCAGCGGCCAGGGAAGAACTATGTCGTCTGACCGCTGAAAAGACCGGAAGGCCGGTCAATGAATTTTATTTGGACAATGGACAAATTAAAAACAAACACACCAACCAATCTCAATCGGTTTCTGAATTATTACAAGGTAAGAAGTGGCACAAAGATGTTACCCTGCCGGTTCAACTAAAACCGAAGGACCAGTACCGTTATGTCGGTAAACCGGTACCAAGGAAAGATCTGTCCAACATCATATCGGGTGAGTCATTTTTTATAACTGACCTACGCTTTCCCGACATGCTGCACGCCCGGATCTTAAGACCTCCGGCATATACTGCCACATTGAATCACCTGGATATTGCATCCATGGAAAGAAACCTATCCGAAGGGTTGCAGTTGGTGACAAACGGGCGATTCATAGCAGTGGTCGGACCGGATGAGTACCAGGTGATTCGTGATTTAGAACAAATTTCGAAACAGGTTGAATGGTCTGTTTCTGATCCGCTTCCGGATCAAAAAAATCTCAAAGATCTGATAGTTGCGAGGAGTACTGAGGAAGAAACTATCCTGGACGAAGTCCGGAATCAGAGTGATTTCGAAACCTCTCAGGTTTTCAGGGGAAGTTTCTTTAAACCCTACGTTATGCATGCTTCCATAGGTCCGGCATGCGGTATAGCCCACTATAAGGAAGACCACCTTGAGGTCTGGACATCTAGTCAGGGTGTTTTTCCTTTCAGAGCGGCACTGTCTACCATGTTGGAAATGAAGGAAGAAAATATCCGGGTGACCGGTATACCAGGGCCTGGTTGTTATGGCCATAATTCTTCTGATGACGCTGCTGCTGATGCTGCAGTGATTGCCAGGACCATTCCCGGGCAATACATTCGCGTGCAGTGGACCAGAACACAGGAGAATCAATGGGAAGCCCTGGGCTGTGCGATGCGGATGGATGTTGAAGCCGGACTGAGTGATCTGGGTAGTATTACTTACTGGAATACCGGGGTGTGGACTGATTCACACAGCACGCGGCCCAATGCAGATGCCGGTACTTTATTGACTGCCCGTTATCTGGACTCACCGGCAAAGATGCAAAACAGGGGTTATCTGGGTGGAGGATACCGCAATGCCGAGCCCTACTATAAGGTATTGCAGAAAAAAATTGTGGCGCACTATTATGATGGACCTTTGCGGGTTTCCAGCCTGAGAAGTCTGGGTGCTTATGCCAACATTTTTGCTGTAGAATCCATCATTGATGAGATGAGCGAATCTTTATCCCTGCATCCACTGGATTTTCGTATCCGGAACCTGGAGGACAACCGGGCCATTGAAGTACTCCAAAAACTAAAAGAACGCACTGCTCAGATTAATCCGTCAACCGGTGAAGGCCTGGGATATGCTTTTGCCCGCTACAAGAACAGTGATGCTTACTGCGCAGTAGCAGTTCTTGCACGAATGAATGCGGAAAGTGTGATTGAACTGATCAAAATGTGGGCGGTAGTTGATGCCGGTGAGGTTATCAATCCGGATGGCTTGACGCAGCAAACAGAAGGTGGTATGCTACAGGCAGCCAGCTGGACCCTGATGGAAGAAGTGCTGTTTGATACACGACATATTATTTCCGGAGACTGGACAACATATCCGGTTTTTCGATTCCGGGATATTCCCCAGGTAGAGGTTATGTTGATAGACCGGCCGGACGAACCGGCTTTGGGAGGTGGTGAAGTAGCGATGCCTCCGGTTCCGGCCGCTATTACGAACGCCATTTATCGCATCACGGGAGAAAGAATTTATGATTTGCCGGTAAGAAAACATCAGACTGCTAATAAATGAACCGTCTTTTTATGCGGAGCAGCACTAAGTTTTAAGGATATGTCCTTTACCGCGTACATTGATATTATTCACTACATCCTGTCCTCTAGTTTTTTCGCTGGAGGAAATCTAGTTCAATTCAAATAAAAAGAAAGCAGAGAATTCTACAGGGAAGCCCTGCAGCAACATCATGAAAACCAACAGGCCATGGAGGGTCTTCAGCGCCTGGAATCAGGAAGGAAATAGGAATTACCATCATGACCGATTAATGTGTAATTTAGGCACAAGCCTTCATTACATGAAAGGCCTCAGCTGGTGAGTTTGATTTGGTGTTAGATGCTATGTCACAGATTGCAGCCAGGGATAGTGCGTTCAACAAGCTAAAATAGTATGTTTGGTAGGAAGAAAAGTAAGGATATAACATAGTTGGGCGTCAGGTTCCAAAACCACACTGTAGACTTTTTACACCAATTGTTTCTAAATTTGGAAACATTTTATATCCTTTTGACGTTCATTGATAACAAGAATTAATGAGATATTTTGAAACCAGGTTTTTAGAGGAAGCAAATGAATTTATTGCAGGACTTGATTCAAAAACTGCAAAGAAAATCTTTTATAACATTGACCTCGCTGAACAAACCAATGACCCAAGGCTTTTCAAGAAGCTCAAAAACGACATTTGGGAGTTCCGGACAAAGTTTGGTGGACTTCAAATTCGGCTTCTTGCGTTTTGGGACAAGGCTGACAATAAAGAAACCTTGGTGATAGCGACTCATGGATTCATTAAGAAGGTGGATAAAGTTCCGGGAAGGGAAATTGAAAGAGCAATGAGACTTAAACAAAATTATTTTGAGAGCAAGTGAAAATAAAAAATGATGGCAACTAAAAAAATGAAAACCTACACACTTGCCGACATGAAGGATCAATATATCGGCAAAATTGGCACAGAAGAGCGCGACGAATACGAATATGAACTTCGCATGGATGTTTTGGGAAAAATGATTAAAGCAGCCAGACAAGAACGCAATTTGACTCAGGAAGAATTGGGAAAGTTAATTGGCGTAAAAAAAGCTCAAATTTCTAAACTTGAAAGTAGCGCGAACAGTGCAACGATTGACACCATAATAAAGGTTTTCAAAGCATTAAAAGCAGAGATAAACTTCAATGTGAAGCTTGAGGACAACTTTGTACAACTTACTTAAAAGGTAAAGACGAACGCACAACAATGGTATAGGATATAGCCGCACAAGCCAATGGTCAAGCCAAGCTACGCCCCAGGCCCCGAACGTTGTACAGATCAGCTGAAGTGTGAAGACATGGTGCACAATTTTTTTCTTCGGTTGCTCTGGATACTCATACTTTCGGAGGGCATGGCGAGTTTTCGCTACTGGTTGTTTGCGCTTTCCCTGGCTATCGTAATTTTAATTACCATCATGACCGATATTGTGTAATTTAGGCACACAAGCCTTCATTGCATGAATGGTTTCAGCTTTTGAGTTTGATTGGGTGTTAGGTGCTGTGACACAGATTTGCTGCCAGGAAAAGTACGATAAACATGCCAAATATATGTTTGTTAAGAAGAAAAGTAAGCATGTAATATAGCTGCATGCGATTATTGAAAAAAGAAAAGAATAAGTTGTTAAGAAACACGGTATCGATTTCACTACTGATAGCTCTTGTGGGATACTGCATGGGACAATCCGGCATCAAAGGAAAATATAGAGATCTACTAGAACCAAATTCGAAGCTAATTTCATCGGGAATTAACTTTACTCTGGAGAGATTAGATAGTGACAGATTTCTACTTAAAAGATATTATCCGGAAAACAGACAGATAACGCACCGAATATCTTTACGATCAATCAACCCGATCGAGAAGCACGGACCATATGAAGAGCGATATGATGATGGAACACTTCTCCATCAAGGAGCCTACATTGATGACATGAAAGAAGGTGCATGGATCGAAAATGTAAGAGAAAAAGGTCAATATAACAATGGCATACGCACTGGAAAATGGATTAGAGTATGACGAAATTGACCTTGATGATTTGTTTTTTGGAAATCCTCCAGAAATGAATGAATTTAAAATAGTGCTTAAAAATTAGTAATAATATTGTAGAACTGAAAAAAATTCCAGCAAAATCCAGGACTTATGACTAAAGAAGAGATCAAAATTAAAGAAAAGAAATTATTGGAACTGACAGGTTCATTTTGTGCCCAGGAATTAGATGAAGATTATTATCGACTTTGTGAAAAACTAATATTGAAACTGGGGAGAAAAAGAGATGTTCCATTCAAAAGTGGGAATATTGAAATATGGGCAGCAGCAGTTATACACGCTATTGGTTCTATAAACTTTCTATTTGACAAATCGTATGAACCCTACGTAACAGCAGAACAAATAAGTGAATACTTCGGGACAAAAAAATCAACTGTTTCAAGCAAAGCAAAACTAATTAAGGACATGTTTAAAATGGGATATTATGATTCTGAATTCTCAACTCAGCACATGGTAGAAAACAACCCGTTTAATAGCATGGTTATGGTTAATGGATTTATTGTTCCTTTATCGTCAATTCCTGAAGACTTACAAGAATTGGTGAAGGAGGAAAGAGCCGAAGGAAGGGATGTTGAATTTACAACAGAATTATACTAAAATATAAATTCCAGATGGTAACAACAGCTCCCTGGATGTATGTGGGGTTCAGTTCGACAACCTTTCTTCGTTGCAATACGCCAATTCGTCTGTGACGAATTGGTGAAAAAAAAGAAAATATGAATAACGAATTGGCTCTGTGGAAACTTGACAGTGAAGTGCTTCGAAATCCCACAGTCCACATAGCCAAACGACAAAAATGGAAACTTTTAGGAAACTTTCCAACAGAAATATAATGACCTGGAAGAACTGACGATCAATTATTTAAAGAAAAAAGTGGCAGTTATGAGATCTCGGCAAAATAGGGCTGCTGTATGAAAGATATAATCAGGATGATTTTACCTACTTCTTTCGTTGCTGTGCAGATCAGCTCAAAAGTGAAGACGTGGATGCTAAGGTTTTCCTTCGGTTACTCAAGTGTAGTCATACTTTCGGAGGGCATGGAGAATTTTCCTACCGGTGGTTTGCGGCTTTCTCTGGCTATCGTAATTTTAATTACCATCATGACCGATTATTGCGTAATTTAGGCACGCAAGACTTCATCGCATGAATAGCCTCAGCCGGTGAATTTGATTGGGTATTAGGTGCTATGACACAGAATTGCAGCCAGGGAAAGTCCGATAAACATGCCTAAATAGAATGTTTGTTAAGAAGAAAAGAGAAGGCTACCACATAGTTGCGGCTAATGCAGCTGGACAGATTACAACACCAAATAACATTATAAAATGAAAAACCTTCTTGCAATCGCGATTTTGATTCCACTATTGAGCTGGGGGCAGGAGCAATTCCCCAAAGGTCAAATTGTAGTCGAGAGATTAACATCTGAGGCATTAAAAAATAGCGGAGGAGAAAATCCTACGAGACGCATTACAGTTTACTTGCCTCCTGATTATGACAAGACAACCAATCGATATCCAGTGATCTACTATTTACATGGCTTTACCTTGAGTGACAGTTTGCATATAGCTTCAGATCATTTTGACAAGCTATTAGACAAAGCAATAGCAACTGGAAAAATTAAGCCAGTTATAGTGGTGCTTCCTGACCAACATACGCTCTACCGGGGAAGTTGGTACACAAACTCCTCTTTGACTGGAAATTGGGCCGACTTTACAGCCAATGATTTAGTTAAGTTCGTTGACGACAAATACCGAACAATACCGACTATTGAATCAAGAGGTATAGCCGGTCATTCAATGGGTGGTAACGGTGCTCTTAGAATGGGAATGTTGTTTTCAAATGTTTTTTCTGTTGTCTACGCCTTGTCTCCCGCGACATTAGGATACGTCAAAGAGTTAGGACCCACCGGTATTGGCTACAAACGGGCTCAAGAGATAAAAAGCAAAGAAGAATTGACAACGGGCTATTCTGATTTTTATGCAAACATAGTAGTCGCAATGGGAAGGGCATTTTCACCAAATCCGCATAAGCCACCATTTTATGCTGATTTACCATTTACTTACGAGGGAAATGAACTAAGAATACATTACCAGGTTCTTGAACTGTGGAACAAGAATTCCCTCATTGAAATGGCAGACACTTATGTTGGTAACCTTAAAAACCTTAAAGGCATAAAACTTGACTGGGGTAGGAATGACGAATTGGCCCATATTCCGATAACATGTCAAATATTTAGTCAAAAATTAGAAAATCTTGGTATAAACCATTACGCAGAAGAATATATCGGTAAGCATGGTAATAAGCTCTGGACTGATGACGGAAGAGCGTTAAATGATATGCTCCCATTTTTTAATGCTTACTTGACATTTGAATAATTTGAATATATAATTAAATAATTAATGTTCAAAATACAAAAGACTAAAAAAGGAGGTAGCGTATAGCGGCACAAGCCACAACAAAAGGTTTAGTCATAGTCTGTATAAGTATCAGGTTTATCTTCGCTACAATTTTTGGTTACGGCTGATGCTCCTTGCTAAGGGCTCCTATACCCGTCACTGCCCAAAGGCAACATTACGCCGCTATTATTGAACACCCTACCAACTTTGAACTGACTTTATGAAACAATGAAAGCATTTACGATAAATAGCTACAATAAAAACTCCAAATTGGATGCCTTATTCGCTTCTCAGGATCTCGGCAGGATTTCTCCGTATAGCTTTCATCGTATGCAGCCCAACAATCAACAGGCATAGCGAGAGGCCTAACATACCAGCAATCGCGAACATGCTCCATGGCATATCAATGTGATAGGTAAATGTACTCAACCAGTTATTCAAAAAGAACCAGGCAGGAACACTTCCCAGAAGAAAAGCAATGCCTACCAGCATGAGATATTCCCTGGAAATCAGGCGAATAATTTGTGCCACGGAAGCTCCCAGCACTTTGCGAATGCTCAACTCCTTTAGCCTTTTGGTTACCGTAAATGAAGACAAGCCGAAGAGTCCCATGCAACTGATCAGGATGGCCAATCCGGAAGCAAAGCGAAAAATAGACCGCAATTTTCGGTCTTCGATATAAAACTTCTCGATGACAGAATCCAGGAAGGCAAAATTAAGCTCCTCATCGGGGTAAACACTTTTTAAAATATCATTAAGTTTTGTCCTTGCCTGCGATATGGAAGCCCCGGATGCCAGTTTCACGTTCACCACATGAAGGCTGGCTGGATCATGGTACATGATGATAGGCCGTATGGTCTCCCTGAGAGACCGGGTATGGAAATCACCGGTGACACCGACGACTAGCAGTTTGTCCTTATTGTAATCGAGGGTTTCTCCGATGATCTCGCCTGGATTTTCAAAACCCAGTTTGTAAACCATCGCCTGATTGACCAGCGTCTCTTTGGGGGTTTCCCGGATATTCCGTCCGCTGAGCAATGGCACTCCATGTACTTCCAGATAATCTTTATCGATCAGTTTAACCTGAACCTCGTACTCATTCTTTTCACTTTCAACTCCATATTCGATGGTTGTAGTCCATAAACTTTGCGCGGCGATCATTTCACTACTCAGGCTCGCTGCTTTGACAAAGGATTGTTGTTCCAGTTGTGACTTTAAAATGTAATTCCGACTCAATGGATCTTTATATGGGGTTTCGCTATAGAGCACCACTTCCTTATCAAAACCTAATTCCTTTTCCGAAAGGAAGCTGATCTGACGATGAATCGCCAAAACAGAAATGATAAAGGCAATGGAAAGAGTAAACTGAATCACCGTGAGGCTCTTTCTCAAAAAAATTCCAAAGGAGAATCCGCTCGTGATCGCTTTTTTCTCTTTCATTGCTTTTACGGGTTCATAATTCGCGAGAATTAGGGCCGGATATAAACCGGCAATTACAGTTAAAAACAGGCTTAAGCCCAGGAGAAAGGAAATGTTCCTCCAACTGAAATACGTGACCATCATCTCGCCAGGCAAAAAGTCTTTAAAATAATGGAGAGCCAGCTCACTCGTGAGGAATGAGGTCAGGATGGCCAACCATATCAGGGTAAAAGTCTCGACGAGGAACTGCATGATCAGCTGGCTCCTGTTACAGCCCAAGGTTTTGCGGATCCCCATTTCCTTTGCCCGGTTGATGGCCTGCGCAGTCTCCAGGTTGACGAAATTCATACAGGCTATTAGTAGAATTATCAATACGAGCACCGAAAGTCCTCTTAGGGTTGTTTTATCCGCCCTCTGAGTGGTGTACGTTTGGCTGAAATGTAGTTCTGACAGGGGTTCTGTGGAAAATTCAGTCTTTCTTCCCTCTTCTGGCTCAATATATTTATCTGCAACGTAGGCCAGCCCGGTTTCAATGTCTTCAGAAGTTGTCCCAGCTACCAGCAACAGGAAGAGTTGCGAACTTGAATTAACCGATTGCCAGTTATCAATATGAAACCGTTCGTTATTGGTGAGATTGAAGAGGGTGCTTTTTGAAATGAAATCTGTAAAAGTAAAATCCGTATTTTCAGAATAATCCTTGACCACCCCCTTAACCTGTGCGATTATCGTGTCCTGGTTGACGTAAAGCAGGTCTTTACCCAATACATCGCCCGGGTTTATTCCCGGAAAATATTTTTGCATGCTGGATTCTGTCAGCACGACCGAATTAGGTGATTCCAGAGCGGAGCCGGGATTCCCTGACAGCCATTCCCGTTGAAATATCCGGAAGAAGCCCGGATCCGAGAAGATCACATTATTCGTTCTTCCAAAATATTTATCCGCTGATGGCAGTATGACCATAGTCTCGTACAGCGTATA
>JBGTCB010001146.1:0-4724 GCA_041748995.1 Saprospiraceae bacterium
CGTCACTCCTGCCAGTACCGCTATCAGCGCTCCTGGTATGACCTTAATTTTCTTAAGGAAGGAAATCTTTTCAAAAGCAATCAGAATCCCCAATGATACGAGAACCACGATTATAGCACCCAAATGCATAAAGTTCACTGACTCAATGATCGTTGAAAACAACTGATGTTTACCTTCGTGATCAATTGCAAAATAATCACCTTCGTGCCTCGCATCATAACCTACGGCATGTGGTAGCTGGGTCAGAATAATAATAATTCCAATGGCAGCCAGCATGCCTTCAATTACATTGGATGGAAGATAATTAGAGATAATTCCCGCTTTAGCAAAGCCTAGTACCAATTGAATCAATCCTGCGATCAGACCGGCAAGAAGAAAAGCCTCAAATGAACCCAAACTGGCTATCGCACTCAGAATAATCGCAGTAAGACCAGCCGCTGGTCCTGAAACACTCAGATTCGAATTACTAAGGACACCGACTATGATACCACCTATAACTCCGGAAATGATCCCCGAAAAAAGGGGAGCTCCACTTGCAAGGGCAATTCCTAAACACAATGGGAGCGCCACCAAAAAAACGACAAGACCTGCCTGCAGGTCTGTCGATAAATATTTTGTTGTAAGATTTTTCATGACAATGCTTTTATAGGTCAATCAGCAGGGTTACGTTTCATCAACTGCACTTACCTGATGAGTAATTTTAGGATGTTAAAATATTATTGACGCCGTGATTGTTGAAAACTACATGTTGTAAAATGAGAGTCTACTTACCGTTTCAGGACTCATATCCTCCACTTTCACTAAATCAACCTCTTCTACTTGAATAGCGCTCTTCCGGATTGATTTTGAGATACCGAAAAATCTTGCATCTTCATATTTCAGAAATCCATCAGCCGGTATCAATGCACGACCAATCTCATTCATATCCAGGAAATTTTCAAATGCGATCAGATTGCTTCCACAAAAAAACTCAACCCGTACTGATCTGATTTTCTGTGAATATTTCTCCCGGATGTATTTCAACTGTTCCTTAAATACCGGGCTCATCTCCTGGGCTGCAAATCTCTGAGGTTTGAAGCTTAGAATTCCCAATCTATTTTCAGGTAAACGGTAGCCAAGACCTAATACAATATCAAGCTGATCATCCGAAAAAACACGTGCGGCTTCCTCAATTAAGAGTAGTGATTCTTTTCTAAAATCGGTAGGAATAAGAATTTTTTTCATTATGTCCGGTTTTTTTGCCACAAACATAGAGCCCGAACATTAGAGAAAAATAAGTAGGAGATTAGAATGGCATTAGAATTCAGTTTGATACTGAAAATAGGACTGCCTGCCCGCAGGTAGTGTTATAATAACTTCTGTACCAAGGTTTACCTGCGAGTTTATCTCGATGCTGCCCCTGTGCATTTTAATAATTTTATAGACCAGTGGAAGACCAAATCCATATCCCTTCATCCTTTCTGCATTTGATCCCCGAAAGAAGGGTTCATAAACATTCTTCAAGTCTTCATCCGGTATGCCAATCCCATGATCCCTGACAGATATGCAAATACAATAGTCCCGGGTCGTGGTTATCTTCATTAGAACATTTTTATTTTCGGAAAATTTACATGCATTATCTACCACATTATTTAATGCTACATTCAATAAACTATAGTTACCTTCTACTGTCAGAATATCCGGATTATGAGGAAGTTTACTGAAATCTAACGTAACGTGATTGTCAGGATTAATTTTATCCACACTATTTTTTACATCCATCAGCATTTCATCCATCCGGATTGGTTCCAGAAGCAATCCTTTTTGCTTGTAATCCGTTTGAGCCAGTCTCAACAAGCTGTTCACCAGGAGGTCAAGTCTTAAGGCCTCTTTTTCAATGGACTCCAAAGTGGTAACATACTCATCACCGGTACGGGTTCTGCTGAGACCAACCTCGGTCTGCCCAATAATAGCTGTCAAAGGATTTCTCAACTCATGGGAGGCATTATTTATGAAATTGATCTGCAATTCAAATGATGTCTCAAGCCGGTCCAGCATGTTATTAAATGTCTGAGCGAGTTCTGCCAGCTCATCCTTACCATTGCCAGGATCTAGTCGAAGGTGAAGATTAGTCACTCTGATCTTATTCACTTGCTTGACTATTCGGGCGATCGGATTTAAAACCTGCTTCGCATTATATCTTCCTAAAATAAAAAGTATGGCCAGACTCAGTACAAATGTGGTGAACAAAACACTGCGCAGGTTTCTCATCTTATCCCTTCCGTACAAATCCTCAGCTGCAATTACTACAATAAAATCTCCATGATTATCTTTATAAAGGATTCCGGCATAATGATAATCACCGATTTTTGCCTCGGCGTATTCATTTTTAAAGATCTTTCCAATAAAATTAGGTGGGTAGGCAACATCAATCTCCGTTTTAAGACTTCGGGTTCCTGGTACTACCTCATAAATATATTCAACTTCATTCGGCAGTGTCTGTAGATGGATGGTCCGGATTTCATTATAAATTGCAGCACTGACTTCATCCTCTTTCAAAAAGGCTTCTGCCGCAATGGTTGCTCTCTGGCTGAGTCTCAAATAAAACTCCCGATCGGTATACCGTTTGGAAAAATAATAGATTAAGACAAAGACGACCAACATCAGCAATGCTGATAACAGGACAAAAGCCAGAGTTATCCGGTTACGAATTTTCATTCTAAGAAGAAACCGAATCCTTCATTACGTAACCCATCCCTATTACTGTACTGATCAATTTATTCTCGGATCCCTTGTCTAATTTTTTACGTAGATAATTGACATAAACATCCACCACATTGGTTGCCATGTTGAAATTAACATCCCAGACATTTTCGAGAATATCAATTCTTGAGAGCACCCGGTTTCTGTTTCTCATGAAATATTCCAGTAATCGGTACTCTGTATGTGTAAGATTTATTTCCTTACCGGAACGCTTCACCGTTTTAGAATCCCTGTCCAGTTCAATATCACCGATTCGGATCTTCTGCGAGCTGTTTACCGTGAGATTTTTTCTCCTTGCCAAAGCTTCCAACCTCGCTACCAATTCCTTAAATTTAAAAGGTTTGACCATGTAATCATCTGCTCCCGAACTCAATCCGTTCACAATGTTATCGGTAGTACCAAGGGCGGTGAGCATCAGAATTGGCGTATCTTTATAATCGGAATTCCGGATCTTTTCACTAATCCGGAGTCCGTTCTGACCAGGAAGGATCACATCTAAGATGATAATATCAACAAGTTTCTGGCTGAGAAGGTCCATACCCGTTTGACCATCATAGGCTACCCAGACGTAATATCCCATTTCGTCAAGGCCTTTCTTTATGAAAGCCGCTACGTTTGGTTCATCTTCAATCAATAGTATGTTCTTCATCTCATGCAGTTCGACTTCTAACCAGAACACAAAAATATATCAAGAAATAAAATCTAAAAATTAATCATTGGTTTGCTGATAGAAAGCGACCGGAAATGGTCGTTCCCATATGTTCACATCCTTGCAACTATGAGAAACAACGAAAAATAGTCAATCTTGTTCTTACTTTCAATCGAAAAATTATTGAGAATGACCCTGTTTTTAGCCTTTCGGTCTGTTTCTTAGCGTGGGAGGCTTCTAGCATTGTCTTTACTTTTGCCATGAGGTAGAAATCGAGCTTCTACTAAGCCAGCCGATAAACGGGGATGCCAAAACGACCTTCCCCATCAGATCTGCATTGGACGAGTTCTTTTCGGACCATATTGATGGACCTGCTCATGAGTACTGCCTTAAACCCTGACTTATGGCCGCTTTACTATTTTTACACCAGCATTGCTAAACGACCCATTATGAACCGGATTGATCGTCTTTCAGCTATCCTTACCCACTTACAGTCAAGCAGACTAATCACGGCCTCTGATATAGCCCGGAGGTTTGACATCAGCTTACGGACAGTCTATCGTGACATCCGGGCTCTGGGACAAGCCGGTGTGCCTATAATTGGAGAAGCCGGGCTAGGATATTCAATTATGGAAGGCTACCGCCTGCCTCCTGTCATGTTTACCCGGGAAGAAGCTTTAGCCTTCCTGATGGCTGAAAAAATCGTTAGAAAAGTTACCGACCAGCATAATAGTGAGCAATTTCAGTCCGCCATGTACAAGATCCGGGCAGTGCTGAGGACCAGTGAGAAAAGTGTCCTGGATGATGTCGAAGAGAATATTGAAGTGATTTCTAAACGAAACTCCTTGTTTAAAAGTAGTCAATCCAACCTGCTCCAAATACTATTAGGGAGTATTGCTGACCAGAAGGTAGTGGACATAAAATATACCTCATTCGACAAAGAAGAAACCACCCGTCGGCATGTGGAACCAGTCGGTATCTACTATGCTTATGATCAATGGTACCTTATTGCCTATTGCCGTTTAAGGACGGCCTATCGAACCTTCCGGATTGATCGAATCTCAAGCACGCACACCACCAATGCAAAATTTGAAAAACAACATCCCTCGCTCAAGGAATACCTGGATAAAATTGAAAGGAAGGAAAAACTGATAAAAGTCGTGCTACTCGTTGATCAATCCATTATGAAATTTATCCGCGAGCAAAAATATGATCAGGGTTTGGTCTTAGAGAATAACCTCGGTGATAAAGTAGAGATGACATTCATGGTCTCCTCCATTTATAATATTGCCCGTTGGATTATTATGATGGCCGATCATCTTACCATTGTCCA
>JBGTCB010001147.1:0-8881 GCA_041748995.1 Saprospiraceae bacterium
TTTTTTCGGGATATCTCTATGGCTGCTTCACCAGTGGGCAAAGCCTGAGTTTTAAATACTTCATTGTATGATGGAGTATCTTCAGGAATTTCCAGTAATGAACCGGCAATTATTTTTACAGCATTCTTTTTTACCGCAAATTCTATCTTATTTAATTTGCGTGAAACGCCATCCACAGTATAAAGAATATCTTCTCCATCAGATCCTGAAAATATTATTTTATCCGTCTTAATGTGAGCACCAAAATGAGGCAATTTGTTTCTTTGCCAGGTTGAAAGAAAAGCAAACGACAATAACTCCCATGTGCTGCGGGGGCAGATCAGCAAGGCATGCAGCAACCCATCATTCATATGAGATTCTCCAGGAATATAACGAGATAATGTCGAGTTTTTTTTATGCGTAGTTACAACAACACCTGAAACCGCTGTTTTTATTTTGTTTCCATTTTTTTGAATTAGCTCTAGTTTAAATGGATGCATTACTAAAAAAATGCCAAGAAAACTTTTGATTTTTTTCCAGATACTTATTGATCCAAAAAAATTGCTGGTTGCCAATTGGAATGATTTGCCTATTACAACACTAGTCATTACAGGGTGTCTATTACAATAAAGTAAATCCAATTCAATTGTTTTTGGGTTATTAATCAAATGCTCAACAGCTTTTTCGAGCCTTTTATCTACACCTGTAATTCTGCAAAATCGATTTGCTTTTGGATGCGGAAGGGCAGAAATGGTAACTTCTTTTTGCTGGAAAAATGGCAACAGCGCTGTTATTTGGTCGTCAGCCAGGTACAATAAAACATTTTCACCCACAAAAAGCTCAGGGGGATTATCTATATCATAGACCTTTGTCTTTGATACAATGCCTTGAACCAAAGGCATAACAGTTTCATCTACATATTCGTGTTCGGCAGAATCAATAATAAAAGTATAGTTCATTTGTATTCTGATATTTGATTAATGTTTAACTCTATGCTGTACAACGCTTCGGGACAAACCCCGACACGTTCGAGAGAATCCGACCGAAGGGAGGATTGCCTCGAATAGGGCCAGACAGGGGAGTTTGACCCTTGCCTTCCCACGGAACCGTACGTGACAGTCAACCGTCATACTGCTTGCCCCGTATTTTGCGGGAGCTCTTCATGTTCTGGTCGCTGTTAAGTTAGTGAAGATTGAACCATTTTCCAGTGGGTAAATAATTTCGGGTTTGTTTGTATTGTGGTTTAAGCCGGCGAACTGACCGGCACTTGTACAAAACCCGATCTCTCAGTTGACCCGCTTTAGGAAGCGATGGCTGAAGCTATTCCATACCACTCGCATGCCTGCCAAAACTATGAAAGTAGTATGTCCCTCGGATGATGAGCTTCGGTTTCGGGCTAAATCTTCGAGCGAGCCATGGTTCTTTTGAGTTTCCATTTGGCTGAACTTTCGGTTAGTACCATGCCATCACCAGTAAATACTGGCAATGGGTACCCACGCTGGGGATAGTCTGCATCCACATTGAATCAAAACCATTCGACTCATGCTTCTTCTACCACTTTCCAACCGGATGATATAAGCTCCTTGAGTCAAATGGGAAACATCCATGCTGAACAATCTGCATTCCCATTTCAGTTAGTCTTTGTTGTTGCATCTGGAGACGACCATGCAGATCGTACAGACTGATATGCACCCGCCGTATATTTTGATTCAAACCGTATGTCCAAGGTAGTCAAATGGGTAAGACTGAATAAAGCATAAAAAAATCAAAGGAATGATGTTATCCCGATCCTCTTATTCCTTTAGGAGGCTCATGTTTTCAATTCAAAGACTATTTTTCTCATCATCCATTCTGCCTTGTGCAATGCAGCGAGTTGATTCAATGAAAGAACAAGGCTGACGTCTTTTTCAGGATCACAATACAACATAGAACCGTAAGCAGAGTTGTGCCCGAAAAAAGAAAATCCTGCTAAAACTTTTCTCTGAATCCCTAATCCATAATGAGATAACTGGCCGCCTCTTTCTGTTGAAAGGTTTAGATTTTGTACCTGGGTCATTAGATCCAGTGTTTCCCGCTTCTTAAATAAAACACCTTTCATCAGGCTGTGGATAAATATATCGAGGTCAATCATAGTAGAGATGAGTCCTCCACCACCCCAATCAAATGAGGTGTTTATTTTTTCCAAAGAATTAATACCATAAAATGGATAAACGACTGTCTGTACCTCATCTGGTATATCATAAAATTCAAGATAGGTATTTGTAAGTTTAATGGGCGAAATAATTCTATCTCTATAAACTTGAGAGAGGCACTTGCCAGTTATTTGCTCAATCAAAACTGCTAGTAGTAAGTAGTTGGTATCGGCATAATGAAATCCGTTGCCGGGAATAAAGGCAGGTCTCCCATGAAGGTCAAACTCAAAATATTTCTCCATCACCCGCTTCCAGTTCCAGGATTGTAAGGGATGTTCCAATACAAAAGCTAAAAACCGTTCATCTTCCGAGAAATAGTCACGAAGGCCTGAGCCATGGCTTAGCAAATGAATCAGGTTGATAGCTGAAGAATAGTTCTCACCGTTAAATAAATGCAAACATGATAATAATCTTTTGCTACTTTCATCGATCAGATCAAAATAAAGGTCCTCCGCTTTAATCAATCCCTCTTCAACTAATTGCAGAATAATCGTCGCCGTAAAAAGTTTTGTTATACTACCTATACGGAAACGATGATTTGCCGTAATCTTATCTCCTTCTGCACCAGATAAACCAATAGCCTTGTAAAAATCTAATCCGCATCTTCGATCCTTTAATAAAAGCATGCAGTTGTAGATGGGCGTATTTCCGGTTGGCCTTACTACGAGTTCCATTATTTTCTCAAGTTGTTCCATTTCACTTCTGAAGTAATTTTACGGCTGCAGCCATCAATCTGAGTATTTCAGCAGCCTCCTCTAGGCCATCTTTCTTCCTCGACCCGACGCTAAAGCCTTGGGTGACAGCGTCCGCCTGGGAGGCTTCGGCCTTCCGGAGGCCAGCGTCCAGCCTTGTCTCGTGTATTGCCTCATATTCAATTTTTTATTCATTCAGAGGTAAAAAGAGGTGTTCTATATATAGTCAAACCCCGAAACAAAAAGAGGTCTTGATTTTAAGTCGGTAATTTCCCCTTCATTTAAACCCTGAAAAGCCGCCATAATAAATACATCAGATTCCCGAATGAATGAATGAATAAGGCCTAATCTACATTTTTCCAGTATTCTCTTTCGCAAAGGGCAGTTTTCCCCCATCCAGTACATGGAAGATTTTAATTTCTCCTTTGACAGCAAACCCTCAAATAAATCCACTAATTTATTCTCAAAACCGGGCTGGACAAAGATTCCTTCAAAAGCCAAGAACTCGAACTGCTTAGGATTAAAGAGTTTATTCAGGACCGGGATCAGTGGTATCACATTCATTAATATCTTTCCTATCAATCCGGGCATTCTGTTGACGACCCAATGCACCCGGTGAAATTGACTTCCGGCCACAATCCTTCCGCCTTCACGAATGACGAAATAATTATCATGGAGAAAGATGGAATTGAATTGTACCAGAGCGTGCTCTTTGTATTGCGTTTTCAATAGGTTGAGTACTTCCTTGCGCACTCTATCGGTTGCAACATGTTCCATTTTTTTATTTGCCCTTGGAAAATAGCGACTGAAACCCATCGTCTTTACAACACCAACATTTTCATATCCTGCAGTTTCCACGGTCCTGTATGACGCCCTGTTACCCTTTTCTATACTAGCAAAAAAAACAGTTTTTTCCTTTTCATCATCCCGGACAGATTCCATCACTTTAATACCATATTTTTTCATGATACCTTTACCTCTTATTTCCCTTGATGAAGCGAAATACCGTATATAGTAACAATTGAACTTTGCCGTTCCTACATTTACTACCGTATGGCAAAAAACGGCAGTACCCTGAATTTTATCATATTCATGAATAGCCATCAGGGTAGGTCGGTGAAGCTGTCGGATATGCTCTTCGGTGTTCTTATGCTCATAAACAGCTCCATCATTGCCCCAGGCAATACGATCTAAAAATTCTAAAGCTTCTTTGGGAATACCTTCATGGCGCCAAATACTGTATTTACCCTCTTGAAGAACTAATTTTCTATTCATTCTATCTGAATGTTCTTAAAAGATTGGTTAACCTACCGGATTTCCTTTTGACCTTTTGATAATACCGTGCTCTTCCAATTGAAAACAACTTAGTTTTATCTTTTCTTCCAGTACAGCAAGAACCTCCTGTGTATGGGCCGCAGAAAGAAAACAGTTCCGACCTTCCCAGACATAAACACCATTTAACAATAACTGATAATACAGCAGATTTGTCTTCCCCGGAGTATGAAATCTAAAAAGGGATGCAAAATGATCAACCGACAGCTGGTAGCCATTTTCATTAAAGAAATTATTAAGCCTTGTACAAAATCCAGCGGTTACATCGTTTAGTGAACGAAGAATTTTTCCACCTGATTGATTTAAAATTTCCAGGGTTTTAAGTGAGGCCGCCATTGCCAGCGGGTGGTGACAAAAAGTACCTGCTACAAAAGTAGATTTTACAGATGGAATAGACTCATCACCGTACTGCCAGTAACCACCATCGGTTGCATCAAGAAATTTTGCTTTCCCTGCAACAACACCAATTGGTAAACCACCACCAATTACCTTTCCGTAAGTCACTATATCGGCCGTTACTTCAAAATGTTTCTGGCTACCACCAATATCTATTCTGAAACCCGTAATAACCTCGTCAAAAATCAATGCAATATTATTCTCCTCCGATATTTTCCGGAGTTCCTGTAAATATTTACATGGTTGGAATATTGGATTGCGACTTTGAACAGGTTCCGTCAATACCGCCGCAATTTCATTTTTATGCCTCTCTATAAAATCTAATGACTCTTCGGAACCATATTCAAGGAGGTAAGATTCATTCAGCACTGATTGTGTCACTCCTGGAACAATTTCTCTTGCAAGATTGGTAATTGGGTCTTGCTTTAAGGAAAGAAGGGAATCAAATGTACCATGATAAGATCCTTTGAAAAAGACAATATATTTCTTTTGAGTAATTGCTTTTGCAATACGCAATGCCACCATAATAGCCTCCGTTCCTGAATTAAAAAAAGCAACCCGTTCAACACCGGTAGCTTTCGAAATTTCACTCGAAAGAATACCTGCCAAGGGAGAAATGGGGCCAACGGACCAGCTTTTTGTCAACTGCTCTTCAATTGCTTTGCGCACCGGGATATAATTATGTCCAAATAAAATAGATCCAAAGCCCATCGTAAGATCGATATATTCATTGCCGTCAATATCATACACATGAGCACCGTCTGAACGATCGCATACAAGGGTATAAACAAATTCCTTCATTTCCTGCTTGAATCCTGCGGAATTACGATTCAGAGCGAAAGTCTGACGATATTCCTGAGTATGTTGCCTTGTGAGCTGGTTTTTTACTTTCAGATGTTGGAGCATGAATATTTCGATTTGACCGAATTTAAGAGTTTTTAACCGCAGAGAATGATATTCTTTAATCGGTTGTAAAAAAATTAGCTGCCAACTCCAAAGGATTGTATCTGTAGTCCTCAATAAAGTACCTAAAACAGGGGCGGAGGTTGTTTTACCTGGAGTCTGAAGAGTTTGAATGAAGGGTGTGATTACGGATACAATTAATTGAATAGAACCACTCTGTACTCACTACGTGAGGCTTTCGAAGATGATGAGATGGCGGAAAAGAAGCCATCAATAATGTTAGATATTTTAGAAATGCCTCACTAACTGCTAACCTCATCCAATAAGGTAAAAAGAGATTGATATTTTTCCTGCGTTGCTTCCGACATAGCCAGTTCACAGGTCTTTGATGTAGAATAATAGCCGTCATATGTTATCTGACTGACTTCAGCCGATTCCTTTTTCGTGGCAGAAGCAGTGAGTTCGGGATAAAAGAATCCACGATCCCCGGCCATGCCACAACAGCCGGAAAAAATGGGAATATCTGCTTGTTTGGCACAGGCATAACCAATTGATTTCAGTTTACCCATGGTGCCCATTTTATGGATAGAACAAACCGGGTGAAATACGATCCTATCTTTTTGTTTGGTGATGGTCAGTCTGGGTATGGCGAGATCAGCAATAAAATCAATGATATCGAGAATTTTTAGCTTATCAAAGCGATATTTATTTTCCGCGGTCAGGTAAGGCCGACAATTGATGAGGGTCTGCGTGCAACTGGTCACATCCAGTACCACAGGAATAGATCCTTCCTTTGAATCCTTATATAATTTTTCAATCGTCGTATTCACTGTATACTCATGGGCGGCAGCAAATCCTTTGGAAGAAAAAATCTGGCCACAGCAAGAAGTATTCACCGATTTTGTTGTAACAATTCCAATCCGGGCTTTATGGCAAAGACTGGCAAAAGTCATATAGGTATCTCCACCCATCATCCGGTTGATGCAGGCACTAAAGTAAAGTACCTCCGGGCTGTCGAAATTTGGTATGTGATTGATCGACAACAGACCCTGCGCATTCGCAGGCCTCTCCAGAAAGTTGGACCACCGGGGAATGCCACCGGATACCTTCCGAAGTCCCGAAGTCAGTTTTCGCATAAAACCTTTTCCGAAAATCCGGTTAAAAATAAACCCGGTATTCAATGCGAATTTGGCAATTCCCTCTACCATGGTAAAATTCCTTGCCAGAGACAGAGCCATTTTGTTTTGAAAAGACGAATGATTTTCCCTTCGTAATCTCTTAATTAAATCACCCGTATTAATATCAACCGGACAGGTCAAGGCACACATACCATCGACGGCACAAGTTTCCATACCATCAAATTCGTACTCTTTAAGCAGGGTGTTACGGGTTGCCAGATCGCCCGACATCTCCAGTCGTTTTATTGCCCGGCGTACTCCGATACGCCTCCTTGGTGTCAGGGTATAATCCCGGCTCGGGCAATTATTTTCACAAAATCCGCATTCGATGCATCGATCCACTTCTTCCTCGACAATTGGCATCATTTTCAAATGGTGAATGTGTGTTAATTTATCTTCGGTAATAACAATACCCGGGTTTAATAAATTGGCAGGATCGATGAGTTCTTTTAATTTTTTCATAATCCTGTAAGCATCCGGACCCCATTCTTTTTCTACAAAAGCAGAAACCGCTCTGCCTGTACTATGTTCTCCTTTTAAAGCGCCATCATATTTGTCAAGAATTAATTCAAAAAGCTCATCATTAAATTTTTCATAATGATCAATATCGGCCTGGGTTAAAAAACTTTGGGACACTGCAAAATGAAGATTGCCATCTTTTGCATGTCCGAATATAATACCGTTTTCATAACGATATTTCTCAAATAGATGCTGAATATCCACGACTGCTTCTCCCAGTCTTTCTACAGGCAGGGTAAAATCTTCCAGGAGGGCCGAGGTGCCTTTCGCCCGCATTCCTGCTACCGATGGGTACATGCCCTTCCTGATTTTCCATAGTAAAGCCTGCCGATCCGTGTCCTGCGTAAATTCAGGTTCACGGATCAAAGGAAGTCTCGAAAAAACCGGTTGGGCATTGGCATATTTCTCAAGAAGAGCCGAATCGGTTGTTTCTTGAAATTCACACAAAATAGCTGATGCCTGGGGAGGTAATGTTTTTAAAAATTCGGGTACCCCCGGCATATCCTCCACCGACCGTAAAGAAGCGCGATCCATAAATTCCAAAGCTTCGGCACCGGTGGATTTTAATTCGTTAATGACGTTGCATGCAATTTCCGGACTTTCAAAATAAAGCATACCGGTCATTTTATAGGGTAGGTCCGGAATAGTATTTAAAACTGCCTCGGCAATAAAAGCCAGTGTCCCTTCACCACCGATGATCACATGGGTGAGAATATCCAGGGGATGCTCAAAATCGAGAAAGGCATTCATACAATAACCCACTGTGTTTTTTTGCAGGTATTTTTTTCGAATGCGATTTACAAGAGCTTCATCCGAACGAACTAATTCCCTCAATTGAAGAAGACCCTGATAAATAGTCGAAGCATCTTTTTCAAAACGTTGATAATCTTCCGGGTTTTCCGTGTTAAATATCTGACCGTTTGGTAAAACAAAAGTCAGGTATTTAAGGGTGTGATATGAATTATTTACCACCCCACAGCACATCCCGCTGGAATTATTCGACAAAATGCCGCCCATCATACAGGAATTTATAGAAGCCGGATCCGGTCCGATTTTCCGGCCATATCTCTTCAGAGCTATGTTGACATGGGCTCCGATGACTCCCGGTTGTACGCGGACCATTTTTCCACTCTGTTCCGGCACCACCTTTCTCCAATGATTGCTCAGATCGACCAGGATGCCATCGGTCACTCCCTGACCGGAAAAACTGGTACCGGCTGCCCGGAAGGTTATTTTTTCCTGGTGTTTATGAGAAAATTCAAATATCCCCCGGACTTCCTCCATGGTGACCGGCTGGAGAATCAATTTGGGCACCAGGTAAAAATGACTGGCATCACTTGCAAAGGCGTAACGATCAATAAGACGGGATTTAATCCGGTCGGCAGGTAAAATCTTGACAAGGTGATCGACTAACATTTAATATGGTTATCTAAAATAGACAGCGAAATTAAGATTCTTCACTAAAGGGTACCCCGAAAGTGCGAAAGAAGACGGACATTTAACCGGGATTATGCATTGGGTTTTCGGAGTGAGAGGTAAAAATGCAATAAAGACGGGCCTGGCCCTGATGCGAATGCCGTCAGGGTGCTCCTGGTGGAGGCTGTTGAAATACCCAAATTGCGCTGATATTTATCCGATTATTTTTGTCGTAGGAAGATCACAGCCGTTCTCGTCGTTTCTGACTTCTATG
>JBGTCB010001148.1:0-2865 GCA_041748995.1 Saprospiraceae bacterium
ATGAATATTGACTTACTTTAAAAGAAAGAAAGTGTCTTGCACCAACGGAGGTCATTTTTTTAGAAGCATAGGAATTTTTAGTTTTCTTATGCTGACAGGAATTTCCATGGGTTGCCTTGATGACATTGAGGTGGACCTTCCAGTGAATTTATCAGACAGGTTGGTGATCGGTGGTGTTGCTGAGAGAAGTCCGGATGTGTACCGTTTTCTCATCACTGCCTCCCGTACCAGAGATTTGTCAGAAAGGGTTTTTCCACTTGAAAATGATGTCATCATCGGCCTGCTCTACAACGGTGAAGAAGTACTTGCTTTGGCTAACGGGTCTCCATTAGTTATCCCAATCGAACAATTCCATTCAATTTATGGTGGTAGTCCGGAGGCATCCGTCTTTAATATCAGGGTTCATACTTCGGATGGGAGGGTATATGAGAGCCGGGAACAGGCTATATTGCATCCTCCGGAAGGTGCCAGGATCTCTGTAGGCTATGATGAGCGGCCGGTTTTGAACGATATTGGTAACAATGTCGTGGGGGATTTTGTAAAAATACAGATCAGTACGCCAGTTGTTAATCCGGATGATCAAAGAATTTCATTGATATGGTGGGTGAGTGGTGTTTTTCAATTTTTGGAAGGGGAGTGCACGACGGATCAATACGGATCACCTCGCACATGCTATGTTCAGGAATTTCATACGCAGAGCCCATCCACTGTGCTAAATGGTGCTAAAATAAATGGCGACCAGGTCGAGGATTTTGAAATTATGGAAACCACAAGTGATTCAAGGTTTGCCCTCGGATATTATTTTACTGTGGTGCAGCGGACCATAAACAATGAATCGGGAAAATTTTGGGAACAAACTAAAGAAAGCATCAGCCGGGAAGGAACCATATTTGATTCATCGCCAGGTGCATTACCGTCAAACATTATTCAGAAGGAAGGTGATTACAGAGAAGTACTCGGATATTTTTATACTGCAGGCATTGATACCATCCGCTATCGAGCCACCCGGGATGAAACTGGTAATCAAAGATTGACCTGTGTTGGTAATCCCGAGGCAAATGGATGTTGTGAGTGTTTTACACTACCAAACAGTAGTCTGGTAAAACCTGAATACTGGGATCAATAGAGATTCAAATTTATGGTGAAAATTAACATAAAACACTAGAGTAAAAGTAACAAATGATGCATTTAAATCATGACCTATTAAAAAATGGTAGCTGTTGATGCATATCCGGAGTTTAATATTCTTTTTTATTCTCGCCATCATCATGGGTTGCATTGATACCATCGATGTGGATCTGCCGCAAGATACGTCCGGCCGGTTAGTCATTGGAGGGGTAGCAGAAAGAACTCCTGACCTTTACAGGTTTTTAGTGGAGGTATCGCGCACCAAAGATCTGCAAAATGATCAGATAGGTGCATTGGAACGGGGAGTAGCCATTGCTCTGATATATAATGGTTCGGTATCCAGGCATATTTTAAATGGTGTAGAAGACACGATTTCAATAGAAAATTTTCATCAGCTTTATGGGGGAACCCCAGACGATGCCCGATTTAATATTCAGGTAGAAACTGACGATGGAAGTATTTTTATTTCTGAAGAACAAAAGGTTTTGAAAAGTCCGTCTTCATCAGAAATACTTTTAAAGTATGATGCGAGACAGGAATTAAATAGCGTAGGTAATTTAATCGAAAAAGGCTATATCAAATTGTTGATCAATTCAGATCTTGTTAATGAAGATGGAGAGAAAGTATCTTTAAGGTGGGGTGTAAGTGGTGTTTACCGGTTTCCGGAGGTGGCCTGGACTGATGATCCATTCTTCTATCCCCAAACCTGTTATATCCGTGATTTTTTACCACTTAATGAGGTGAATATATTGAAGGGCAATAGTGTGAATGGTAATCAGGTACGTGAATTTGAAGTGACTGAAACACGCGCTGATTTTCGTTTTTCCTCCGGTTATTATTTTACAGTCATTCAGAAATCGATTGATACAAATGCCGCAGAATATTGGGATCAGATACGTCAGGGAATAGAAAGAGAAGGAACCATTTTTGATGCACCGGTTGGAGCCATTAATTCCAACATCCATCAGATACAGGGTGATCCGGTTGATGTCCTGGGGTATTTTTACACCGCGGGAATTGACACATTGCGTCACCTGTCAAACCGGGATGAAACCGGGGATCAACGTCATTTATGTTCCTTGCAGCTTGTTTCAGAGGCCTGCTGCGATTGCCTTTTATTAGTAAATAGTAGCCTCACTAAACCTTCATACTGGCCACAATGAGAAACGTATTTATATTTTTTCCGGGGTTCTTTTTTTTATCGGTTAGTCAACTAACGGCTCAGGAAGTTATTTGTCATTTTGACCGACCGTATTATTTACCAGGGCAATATATATATTATCATATGCATACCAGGTCCGGGCTTACGGATAGTTTCATCATGAGCGTGAATTTACATAATGGAAAATTCACTTCTGATCAGCATTTCCTAATGATAAAGGAGGGGGTAGGACATGGTTATTTTCAACTTTCATTTGAGTCGACTCCGGGTACCTATTATTTTCAGGCTGATGTATTTACATCACAAAATGCGGAACCTGTTAATATGATGACTACAGCACTCACTGTCCTTTCTGATGATCCTGCCGCAGATCAGAATTATTCCATAGTGACCGAATCTCCGGATATTTTCGATAATTCCGGAATTCTTATTGAGATCAATCCAGTGGCTGAAACCAGGCAGGAAATAGATTGTCGAATACGGATTTCTGACGGGAAGGCCGGAGACTTTATTTCAATTTCCGTCAGAGATAAAAAACTATATAATTCGGGTAATACCTTAAGATACCGGGAAAA
>JBGTCB010001149.1:0-3658 GCA_041748995.1 Saprospiraceae bacterium
AAATCAAGGTTGATCAAATTAAGGGCGAGAAATGTGGCTCAAATGATCAGGTTAGCTTTTGAACTGGGGATATTTGCCCAAATCCATATGTCATCTGAAAAGCAGATCAAGTATTTAATTGGTTTTGCATTAATTAAATTAGTTATATTCCGAAATATTCCGAAATGCTATTCCACAGGCCAACCCTGTGGAATATGGCGAAGCCTTCCGGATAGCGGATTCCACACGGGTTAATTCAGTATAAAGTAGAAATAGAAAGCGGAAAGTGCAGTACATACATAAGCATCGATTAAAACCATTTAAATTTCAAACAATCATGACAAGACCAATCACCATTTATGCAGCGATATACATGACTGGATGATCTTCCTGCCCAGAGAAGCCAAGGCACAAGGCAAAGTAGGCATTAGGCCCTTAGTAGATCTGGAATAGAGGTGCATATAGAGAAGATGTTAAGCTATCAGCATGGACATATCAACAGTTTATATAGCTGCTTCGTCGACTTATTTAGAGCAAGGTAATATGATAATTGATCGATCTGAATGGAGCCAATTCAAAAATTTGTAAACATGCTCCCTAATCATAGGTATGGTGTAAAAACATATTTCAAAAGACTGCCATAAACGCCAAGCGGAAAGTGTCAATTAAAAATGCAAGAATTGAAGAATTGTCGTGAATGTAGTAAGATCAATAATAATCAATAACTCAATAATTTTAAACTTCGTATTTATTATTTATTTATTTTCCCTTTGGTGACTTAAATATCGGACTAACTACTAAAAACAGCTAAGAGCCAAAATCCAAAATTAGTGATCTCATATCTTGTTTATTTCTATAATTGGATTTTAAAGAATAGGGGACATCGTCTATTCAGAGAAAATCGCAAAATCAGGAAAGAATCGAGTGAGATTTTACCGATTCCTCCAAACTATCTCATTTATTTGGTGATAGGTCAACCAGATGTCCAGTTATTTCTGAACTCTGGTAGAGTACAAGTATTTGACTTATTACTGAATATGCTTCAAAGAAATCGGTTGGATTTATCTACTTATGAAAATGTATTGGATTTTGGATGTGGATGCGGTCGACTCTTACGTCACCTGATTTTCTTTGAAAACGTGAAATTTTTTGGATGCGACTATAATCCACTTTTGATCAAGTGGTGTAAGAAGCAAATGCAAGGCATTCAATTCTTAAAGAACCAGCTTGAACCACCAATTGACTTTAATACACATTTTTTTGATCTGGTAATTGTACGTTCTATTTTTACTCACTTATCGGCGGATCTACAGTCGAGATGGTTAAAAGAAATCCATAGAATTATTAAACCAAATGGTTTACTATGGATTACCTTTAGTGGTGATTATTATAGATCTCACTTAAGTCAAGATGAGCTTGATTTATTTAATGAAGGTAGGATGATAATAAGAAAAGAATCCTCAGGTGGGAAAAATGATTGTGCAGTTTTTCATCCCAGAACATATGTATTAGATTTTCTTGCAAATGGTAAATTTGAAGTTATCGATTTTGAACCAGGTGGATCAATAGAAATGGCTTGGCAAGACTCCTATCTATGTCGACAATTGTCCAATTAATTGAGGTTGAGATCAGCTTACACGGCTAAATCTTATGAAATTGTTACTGGGGCACAAGCCTGTAATGGACGTTTTGCCTATGGATAAATTTTATCTGTGACATCTTTTCAAAAATCATAATTCACCTCTATCGCTTCCGTGGTTGGATGGGACTGACAGGTTAGAATGAACCCTTTTTTTACGTCATCTTCATGTAGGCCGTAGTTGACTTCCATCTCGACTGCTCCTCTGGTCAATTTTGCCATACAGGTTGTACAGACCCCGCTGGTACAGGAAAAAGGAGGGTCATAACCGGCATCAATGAGGGTTTGTAGTATCGTCTGATCGTGGATCTCTAATTCGATATAATTGCCGTCGAGGGTAATTTTTGCTTTGGAACTCATTGCCATGTCTGTTTTTCTTAATTCAAATTCGTTTACTTTTCCGGTTTCCGGATGAAAGCGTTCACTATGAATAAGCTCGCGAGCGACTCCGGAATGCAATAATTCTGCTTCCAGATCATCGATCATTGATCCGGGACCACAAATAAAAAACTTTTGAGCGGAAATCGGACTGCTATAATCTTCCAAAAATCGGTGCAGGCTCGATTTATTGATTCTTCCCGGATTTCTCTCCAGGTTGATAAGAGCCCGGGTTCCATGTTGTGATAGCACGAACCTCAGATAGAACTGATCCAGATAAAGTTCACTCAATGCAAACAAGGCATCCCGGAACAGGATATCATCATAGGTGCGATTCCCATAGAGAAGATAAACCGTACTCAGGGGCTGTTCTTCAAGGATATTCTTGATCAGCGAAAATAATGGAATAATCCCAATGCCAGCCCCAATCATAAAGTAGGAAATGCGTTGGTCAGGATCCATTTTTTTACCAAATCTGCCTTGAGGAGCGGAGACATTGATAATATCTCCTTCCTGAACCTCCTTTGTCAGGAAGTGGGTCAGACCGCTTTGTTCGTTATTCTTTATGGTAATAGAAAATCGATCTTCATGGGGAGCGGAGCTTATATAACAGCCCTGATGCTGACTTTGCTCATCGAAGGAATGCTCTATGGTAACATATTGTCCGGAAGTGAAATTGAAAAATTCCAGCAGATCTGCCGGTATTTCCAGAAAGAGCGTCTTAACCCCCGCCGTTTCTTCTTTAATCTGTTCGACCTTCAAAGGATAATACTTCATCAGGAGTAAACTGTGACGGTCAATTTTCTGGAACCACCGCGATTACGGAACTCACACAAATAAATTCCCTGCCAGATACCAAGATCCGGCCGACCATTGACTACGGGCATGCTGATGGAAGAACCGATCATGGATGCCTTAATATGGGCGGGCATATCGTCGGGACCTTCCATGTCATGGTCGAGAAAAGGCAGATTTTCGGGTACCAACATATTAAAGATCTTCTCAAAATCGGTTCTCACCGTTGCATCAGCATTCTCATTAATACAGATGGCTGCCGATGTATGTTTTATGAATACATGCAGGAGTCCCTGGGGAGGGAGTTCTCCCACCGTACTAAATACCAGGTCGGTAATCAGGTGGTATCCTCTGGGGAAGGATGGAAGAGAAAGTTGGTAATGTTTGATCACAGTTGTTTAGCGCAAGGATACAATAAGGGCACCTCTATTTACCTCTGCATGAGAAAAAATTCAATAAGATGCAAGCCAGACAAGGCTGGAGGAAGGAAGATAGCCGTAGCTATCTGACTGACGATCAACGAAGTATGACGCAGCATATTATTGAAATAAATTTTCAAATGAAAATTGTTTTTACCATGAATGGGGTTAATAGAGGTGCCCATAATAAGCACCAAACAAGTATCAGCTCCGAAAGGTTCTATCGGGAAATTTTCGGGCATTTCAGATTGCCGAAATAATAAACCAGTCCGACGGAGAGAAAATTATAGGTATCTCTACTGGCGCCGTCACCCCTTTGTCTACCTTTCATACCAAAAAGATTTCCTTCAGCATCGGGTATAGATGGATCGGAAGCGAGTACTGCTATATCGGCAAAGCCCGGACGGTTGCCACGGACTTCTCCTTTATCTGGATAAACAGTACTTAC
>JBGTCB010001150.1:0-6565 GCA_041748995.1 Saprospiraceae bacterium
TTCCAGGTGAGTGGCAATACAATGATACGACTTCATTGATTGTAGGATATAAGGTCTTCAGCGACCGCATGGAATGGCTTATTATTGGCAAATTTGCTTCTAATGGTGCACCTAATCCGGTTTGCATCAAATTAGATGAAAGCTATAATTCAGATAACACTATTCTTTTTGCCTTGTTTCAAAAAGAAAAAAGCATTCTCAAGCTGAGTTCTCAGGCTAATAAAGGTTTTTGTAGTGTCAATATTCCAGTTGGAACTGAAATCATTTTCATTGCCGTACATAAGAAAAGTAATAATCTGTATCAATTTGCAAGTGAATACACCACCATTAGGGAATATCACTTTCAGTCACTGGATTTCACACAGATGACATTTGATCAGGTTAAGGTTCATTTATTGAATCTTTAAAGAGACTGTCTTTCTTCTTACAAACTTCTTTGCCTCATAAATTTGCCCTAGCTTTGCAGACCTTTTAATAAATCCTGCATTGCCATGATTCAAATCACTTTTCCTGATGGAAATATCAGGGAATACCAATCAGGGGTTACGGCCCTTGATATTGCCCGATCAATCAGTGAGGGGCTTGCCCGAAACGTACTTTCAGTCAAAGTCAATGGAGAAATATGGGATGCCACCCGTACTTTAACCAAATCTGCAAAAATTCAATTACTAACCTGGAACGATCCGGAAGGAAAGGCTACATTCTGGCATTCATCGGCTCACCTTATGGCAGAGGCATTGGAAAATCTTTATCCCGCAACCAAATTCGGCATCGGACCACCCATTGAACAAGGGTTTTATTATGACGTGGACACAGGAGATTACCAGCTCACACTTAGTGATTTAGAGAAGATTGAGGCAAAGATGAAAGCCCTGCTTGAAGCAAAAAACGATTACAAACGCACTGAGGTAAGTAAAAAAGATGCTATAGATTACTTCGAAGAGAAAAATGACCCCTATAAACTCGAACTACTGAATGAACTCGAAGATGGGTCTATCACATTCTATCAGCAGGGAAATTTTGTGGATCTCTGCCGGGGACCTCATCTACCGGACACTTCAAAAATAAAGGCCATCAAGCTTACAAATTTAGCCGGGGCCTATTGGAGGGGTGATGAAAAACGTAAAATGATGACCCGAATATATGGTATTGCTTTCCCTAAACAGAAAGAACTGACTGAATACCTGGCGTTGGTGGAGGAAGCCAAAAAAAGGGATCATCGCAAATTGGGTACCGAACTTGAATTATTTATGTTTTCAGAAAAAGTGGGTGCCGGTTTACCGATTTGGTTGCCCAAAGGTACTGCGCTACGCAGCCGGCTCGAAGATTTTTTGAAAGCCGAGCAGTTGCGTCGCAACTATGCTCCTGTAATTACACCTCATATTGGTAAGAAAGAACTCTACATCACTTCAGGGCATTACGAAAAATATGGTAAAGACAGTTTTCAACCGATTCACACTCCCCGGGAAGGTGAGGAATTTCTGCTAAAACCCATGAACTGCCCACATCATTGCGAAATCTACGGTCATAAGCCTCGTTCATACAAGGATCTTCCGATCAGAATCGCTGAGTTTGGTACAGTTTACAGGTATGAGCAAAGTGGCGAACTCCATGGTCTGTCCAGGGTAAGAGGTTTCACACAAGATGATGCCCACATATTTTGTACCCCAGATCAGTTGAAGGAAGAATTTCTCGGAGTTTTGGATTTAACAAAACTCGTACTTCAAAAATTGGGCTTTGACAACTATACGGCTCAGATCTCACTCAGAGATCCTGACAACACAGAAAAATACATCGGTTCCGATGAAAACTGGGAAAAAGCTGAAAAGGCAATAATCGACGCCACCAACGACGTAGGTCTGGAGACCGTCGTGGTATTGGGAGAGGCTGCTTTTTACGGGCCCAAATTAGACTTTATGGTCAAGGATGCTTTGGGTCGGAGTTGGCAGCTGGGTACTATTCAGGTCGACTATAATCTTCCGGAAAGGTTTCAACTGGAGTACATTGGCTCAGATAATGCCCCACATCGACCGGTAATGATACACAGGGCACCCTTCGGATCTATGGAGCGCTTTATAGGTGTGTTAATAGAACATACCGCCGGCAAATTCCCCCTTTGGCTGACCCCGGAGCAATACGCCATTCTACCTATCAGTGATCTTTATCTCAGTTATGCAAGCAAGGTCCAGGAAGAACTTGCTCCGCTGGGACTTAGAGGTTACATTGATTCCCGCACCGAGTCAATCGGACGAAAAATCCGTGATACGGAATTGCGAAAGGTACCTTACATGTTAATTGTGGGAGAAAAAGAGGAATCATCGGGTCAGGTCTCAGTCAGAAAGCAGGGTGAAGGAGACAAAGGTAATATGACTGCCAGAGATTGGGCAAATACAATTATAGCAGAGCTATGAGAAAACCAGCTTATGAAAAAAAGGCAATCCATTCCGCTTAGTGAGATAATAAATCATTAGGGAAGAGCGGAATTGGTCAGCATTACTTGATGAAAGGTCCCCCATCTCTACACCAGAGGAAATATCCTAATTTAATCCACTTTTGCACGGGCACGTTTAAGAATAATTCAAAGATTTAAAATCAATAGAATATTCACTGCTTCGAAAAACCAAATAGCTAGTTTTGGTGGCTTGAACCTGGATCAGCCCGGTGATAGTCAGATATCACTAATTGTACAGTTGTACCTCCTTCATTCAAAACCCGTAGTTCTGCATGTAACTTCGTAGCGAATGCTTTGATCAATTTGTGACCAAACGATATACTTTTATTCTCAAAGAAATCGGTTGACATTCCCTTTCCATTGTCAGCTACTTCAAGGTGTAGTTTATTGCCTTCTTCAAACAACCGGACTTTCAAAATTCCCATTTCCTGGTTTAAGAATGCATGTTTTAATGCATTGGTAATCAGTTCATTTGTTATCAACCCGATCGGCACTACGAAGTCTATATCCAGATCAATTGGTGCAATTTCTTTAACAAGCTGAATTTTTCCCGGATTTATATTCAAAGTGGTAAAAAGGCCTTCAATTAATCGGTCAAAATACCTCTGCATATTGACTCCTGTAAAATTATTGTTCTGATAAAGATTTTCATGTAGTAGAGCCATTGAATGTACACGGTTTCTTCCTGCACTAATTGCATTTAAAGCTGTGTCATCTTCGATATAACGCGACTGCAGACGTAACAAACTTGATATTACCTGCAAATTATTCTTAACACGATGGTGAATTTCCTTTAGCAACAATTCTTTCTCCTGAAGAGCCTCGGAAATAATATCATTTTTTTGTGATAACTCTGATTCGGATTTTTTCTTTATTATAAAATTCCGGTAGGTTAGGTATACGGCAGAGATAGAAAATACCAGCAGAGCTGCAAGAACAAGAAAGGCCAGTTGATTCCTTGCATCTTTTTCGACTTGCCGGATAGATGCGGCTTGCTCCTCAATCTTTCGTTCTTCTTCTTCCCTGTCAAATATATATTGCATTTCCATCTGAGTAATAAACCTGGTGTTTTCATCATTGCGAAGTGAATCACTCAAGAGCTTTAAATACTCATGATTTTCCAATGCCCTGGCATAATTTCCTGTACTCTTATATGCTTGGAACAAGCAATCACAGGCCTTTCGTTGCAGGTCAAGGATTCCAGTTTCAAAAGCCAGTTCTTTTCCCTTCTCACAATCTTCGATGGCAGCGCCAAAAGCTCCGGACTTCAAACGAAGATCTCCTCTGCTATTGTAAGCATTACTGAGGCCGTCTGAATTGTCCAGCTCAATAAAGGTATTCAGGGCATTGTTGATGGGAATCAGGGCTTCATCCAATCGGTTCAAACCGACAAGTGCAATGCCGATATTAAGATCTGACATGGCGATCGATCTGATGCTGGCAACTCCTTCTTCCTTTAATTTTCTAGCTTCCAGTTGTATAAGGTAGGCTGTATCGAAAATCTGTAAATCCTCGTAAAGACCTGCCTTGTTCATTAGAACTGTTCCGGCAAACGCTTTTTCATCTAGTGAAATCAGGAGGTCATAAGATTGGTCATAGTGCCTGATTGCCGATGGGATGTCTTTTATGTCATTGTATAAATTAGCCAGGTTGTTGTGTAAAATGCATTTACTTTGAGTAACACCAAAACTTTCATCAGCAGAAGTGAGTGATTGGGAGAGACCTGGGAATTCGAGCAAAGTAAGGGCTTCAAGGAAATATTCAATAGCCCCTTTAATGTTACCCTGACTCTTATGAATAGTCGCCTTTTGCATTAGAAAATCCGATCTCAATACCGAATTTTCACTTACAATCTCAAGTTCCAGTGCATGGTCAAAAAACCATTCTGCACTATCAAAAACCGAATTGGCAATATAATATTGCATCAGATTTAAATAGCTGATGGCTATCTCTTCTGGGATGGCAGCTTTACTCGCAAGAACTAAGGCAGAGTCTAGAAAAATCTTTGTAAACGGAGCAAAATCATGTAGATAATTGGCCTGTTGATGCAAAAGGATGATCTTATCTCTTTCAGAATCAATAGTATCCAGCCTGCTGAAAACTGAATCGACAAGCTTTTGCTCGCTAAATGATTCCTGACTGAACAGCCGGATAGAGAGTAAACAAAACAAGAAAATCTTACGGATTCTTCCCAATTTAAATATAGTAGACATCCAACGGACAGCTTGAAAACTAAAATACAGTTTTCCGGATCACCAAGTGAATTGTATTCTCTATATAATCACCTCATCCAATCAGATTGCTGGAAATCTATTGAAACTTTTCAGAGGTCTTGAAAATAGTCCTCTCATATAAGTAGTATTTAACATTTACATCCGGACATTAATCGTTGTCAATAACGGGATAACGGTTCAAAAATCATACGCCTGACCTGATCCTTTGATTATCATTGCAATGCAATTTAAGATCCTGGTTTCGTCCGTAAACCACTTACAGGATCTCAGATCAGTCGGTTTCCCGATATTTATAGCAGTGACAGGCCTTCTTTACACGCCATAGACCCTGGGAGAATCCATGGCTTAAATACAGGTAAAAATTGTGGTCGTCTAAAATAATGCTATTTGGCCACGCTTACCGATCGTTTTTCACGAATCACCGTAACTTTAATCTGACCAGGATATTGCATTTCGTCCTGAATTTTCTGAGAAATCATAAAGCTCAGTTCATCAGCATACTCATCACTGACTTTCTCGCTTTCGACAATTACACGGAGTTCTCGGCCGGCCTGCATGGCAAATGCTTTCTGCACTCCTTCGTAACTCATAGCCAGTTCCTCCAATTCGCCGATTCTTTTTAGGTAGCTTTCAAGAATTTCCCTTCTTGCTCCGGGTCTGGCTCCTGAAATCGCATCACAAGCTTGTACAATCGGTGAAATAATGTTGTTCATTTCTATTTCGTCGTGATGAGCGCCAACTGCATTGGTGACAGCGGGATGCTCCCGATATTTTTCACACAGCTGCATCCCGAGTATCGCATGGGATAATTCGGTATCCTCTTCTGCTACCTTTCCTATATCGTGCAGTAAACCTGCTCTTTTAGCCAATTTTGTCTGATTACGGCTCAACCCAAGTTCTGCGGCCATAACCGCACAAAGGTTGGCAGTCTCGATACTATGCTTTAGCAAATTCTGACCATAAGATGACCTGAACCGTAACCTTCCGATCATTCGAACCAATTGTGGGTCTAGTCCATGAATATCCAGTTCTATAACCGTTCGTTCGCCAATCTCAATTATCTGCTCTTCCAATTGTTTGCGTGTCTTGGCAACAACTTCCTCGATGCGGGCAGGGTGGATTCTACCATCAGCAACCAATCTCTTCAAAGATAGCCGGCAAAGCTCTCTCCTGATCGGATCAAAACTTGAAATCACGATAGCTTCAGGAGTATCATCAACTACTATTTCTGCACCCGTTGCTGCTTCTAAAGCACGAATATTACGCCCCTCCCGACCAATGATCTGACCTTTAATATCATCAGAATCCAGGTTGAAAACTGTCACCGTATTCTCAATGGTGTATTCAGCACACATCCGTTGAATTGACTGTATCACAATCTTCTTCGCTTCCTTATTGGCATCTAACTTTGCCTGCTCCAGGGTCTTCTTAATGATAGACATGGCATCGTTTTCCGCTTTAGCCTTTACAGCCTCCAGTAGTTTTTCCTTGGCTTCTGCCTCATTCATCTTGGCAATATTCTCCAATTCCTTTATACGTTGTTCATTGGCTTCGGATAATTCCTCCTTTTTCTTAGATATAATCTTTAATTGCTTTTCAAGATTTTCTCGGATAGCCTTGGTCTCAACTTCAAAATGTTCGAATTGCTCGATCCGCTGATCATGTACAGAGATTTTTGCCTGCAACTCTTTTTCTTTATTAACTACCTCCATTTCCCGCTCCCTCATCTCAATCCGATGTTGAGCTTTTCTTTCCTCATATTCGGATTTCAACTGGATAAATTTGTCTTTAGCTTCCTGGATCTTCTTCTGTTTTATACTCTCATTCCGACCTTCAGCTTTTGCGATGATCTTCTCAGCATTAGTTTCTGATTCATCAA
>JBGTCB010001151.1:0-7715 GCA_041748995.1 Saprospiraceae bacterium
GTAGATAAGTTGGGTGATAAACACGAGATTGTAAGTGTAAAGCCTGGATATGCACGAAATTATTTAATACCGCAAGGATTTGCCCTAATTGCAAATAGTAGCAATAAAAAGCGTCTGGACGAATTAAGAAGGATTGATGCAGCAAGAGAATCCAAACTAAAAGATCACTATCAGGAAATAGCTGAAAGACTCAAGGGCATTGTTCTGAAAGTTGGTGCCAAAGCGGGCACAACGGGAAAAATTTTCGGTAGTGTGACGAATATCCAAATTGCCCAATTGCTGAAAGAAGGACATGGTTTGGAAATTGAACGTCGAAAAATCTCCATTTCCGATGACGTGAAGGAGTTGGGCACCTATACTGCCACATTAAATCTTCATCCGGAGGTAGTAACTGAAGTACAGTTTGAGGTGATCCAGGAATAAACACGATTGCTCAAGACGTTCACATTTATTACCTTAATTCCGGTTTCTATTTCCAATAGTCTTCATGACAAAGCCTTCCCAAAACGACTGATCATCAACAGTGAACAGCTCAGATGGAAGAGATCACTTGAGAATTATCACTAGATAATGCTTTTTTCCAACGGAACAGTTTTGCCCAATATGGTGAGTGGATCCGTCTGCAGGCCATTAGCCAGTATATCGGCATAGACGGATCTAAAGTCGATTTTGTAAGGAAGGTCGCCATCATCCAGATCATTAAGGGTTGTTACCGCATTATAAAAGCCAGGAGATTTCAGTTTGTCACCCATAACCAAAAGGTTATTAGCCGCACCATGGTCCGTGCCCAGGCTTCCGTTTTCCTGAACTCTTCTACCGAACTCAGAAAACGTTACAATGACGATATCTTCAAATAATCCATTGGACCTAAGATCTTTTATAAAGGTACTGACCGACTGAGAATAGATCGATAGCAAATTATGCTGACGTGCTTTCTGGTTGACATGGGTATCAAAACCCGGTAAACTTATATAATAGATTTTCGTATTGGTATCAGCAGTGATTAATTCAGCTATTTGGCACATTCCTTCTCCAAAGGCATGATTAGGATAGTTAAATTTTGAACGATGCGTTTTTGCCTTTCTGGTCAGATACTCTGCGGACTCCTGAACTTCAACCATCGTTTTGTAAAGAAAACTCAATTCCCCCGTATTGGGTGTTTGATACTTCTTTCCTAAGGCCAGTAAAAATGGATCGCTTGTTGCCCTTCTGAGCTTCTCCGGACCTCTCATTGCAAGCGCATCACGTTGTTTACCATGGAGAGCGAGACTGACATTGTCACCAATTTCAATCGCGTGGTAAGGTAGGTTACAATCTTCGCAATCACTATCAAGGTATCTTCCCAACCAACCTGAATGTACATGTTCATCTGCATCACTACCGGTATGCCAGATATCCATGGACCGAAAATGTGACCGGTCTGGATTAGGATATCCTACATCATTCAGGATACACAACTCGCCCTGATCAAAAATTTCCTGTAAGGCTCCCAACGCAGGATTTAGGCCGATTTCATCACTAAGTTTTATCAAAGAAGGTTCTCCAATACTTATCTCAGGCCGATGTTTATAGTATAGTTCGTTGCGATAGGGTATTATTGTGTTTAGTCCATCATTTCCACCTGATAGCTGGATCATAATCAGAATAGGCCCTTCTCTCGAACTTTGGGGTGAAAAGAAGGGTAGTCTTAAAAAAGCCGGAATCATAATGGAAGCCGAAGCCAGTGAAGATTGCCTGAGAAATGACCGTCGATCCTGCATATTCAGCACATTTGGAATTCAGGAAGTGAGATAGTCCGCAATAATAACTTTCGGGTTAAGTCCATTTCCTTAAAGTCTCTCGATTTCACTATGGAAGGTGATGCCTCTGTTGTAATCAAAGCATTTTTTATAGTACGCTCTAATTCCTGATATCGTATGCCGCTAAACAATTCAATAAGCGGATTGAGATCCTGTTCAACCGCTATTACCTGGATGAATTCACTGTTAGAGGCCATTGCCTCTAATGGTGTAGCTACCGAATGATCGAACCGCTCCTGGTCTACAAGATATCTGGCCAAATTAAGCCGTAACATTAGCGTAGAATTATTGATCCATGATCTACCTCCCTGCCAACCGGCAACATTTGGAGGATCAAACAATAATTGACCGAGGGCCTTTTGTAAAAAAGCCAGATCGTGATTTTCTATAAACCTGATTTTAAACAGTCTTGTTATCTGGACTAGCAACTCAATCGGTGATTTGATACGAGTGCCAATATTCTGTTTTTGATAAAAAAACTCACTGGAAAAGACGAAGTGCATCACTTCGGCCATTTCGTAATGATGTTCCTGGATTTGCCGGGCAATCTGACTGATAGCTGCAGCATCTGTTTGTTCATGGACAAAGTGTTGATAAATCTTTGTCGCCAGGAATCGTGGAGTTTCCGGATGTTGCAGTATGATGTCAATGATATCATCACCATCAAAGCGTCCGCGTTTGCCTAGAAATTCCTTAAATCCAAAATCATGGTTATTCTCCCGAAATACAAAGCGACCCTGATGATCCGTGGACCAGCCGGTGAATGCTCTTGCTCCTTCCCTGACATCCTGTTCATCATAGGTGCCCCGACCTAAAGTAAAGAGTTCCATCAATTCCCTGGCAAAGTTCTCATTCGGATGATCTTTCCTGTTTTGTTGATTATTTAAAAATAAAATCATAGCTGGTGACTTGGCCACCTCTCTTAATATAGTTCCGAAATTACCTAGCGCATTCCGACGTATGGCATCAAGGTATTGGCTGGCGGTGATCTCAGATGTACATTGACATGCAAAATGCCCATGCCAAAACAAACTCATCTTTTCACGAAAACACCACTGTTCTTCCGCCATGATATTGATCCATTCCGCCCGCAATCGGTCCAATTGAGAGGACATTGTCTCCACTTTCTGCATTCGTGGATCCACAGTAGGAGACCCAAACAGAGGTTGGTCCAGAATAGGAGATCCGGCTTGATGATTATCGGGCCTGGGTAAAGGTCTAGTGGCATTCTGAATGGTCTCGTCCAAGAGCAAACCCATTGGTACATGGCTTGACATGGATAGTTCCCGCAGTCCAGTGCCAAATCCTGCCCTATGATAGAAATGCTTATTTTGCCATGGTAACTCAATCATACCATCAAACTGAAAAACGAAGTTACTAAAACCTTTCCGGGAACCGGCAGGGATGAGATCGCTGTACTGTTGAATAAAGATGGCTGAAATTGTGTGCAACTCATTGTATCACCTTGATGCATCAAATTCGTTTAATTGAAAATTAAAAGGACAATCATGAAATTTATATCTACCTGGTTAACGATTATTCTATTCTCTCAAACTATACTTTGGGGTAAGGGAATCGAATTTTTCCAAGGAACGCTTGCCGAAGCAAAGGAAATTGCCGGGCAACAGGGAAAATTGATCTTTGTGGATGCTTTTACCACCTGGTGCGGACCTTGCAAACGAATGTCTGCTAATGTTTTTACTCAGGAAGAGGTAGGAGATTTTTACAATTCAACTTTTATTAATATGAAGTTGGATATGGAGAAAGGCGACGGTAAGACCTTTCAAAAACAATATCAGGTCAATGCCTTTCCAACCCTTTTATTTCTGGATCCTGAAGGAAAAGTAGTCCATAAGGTAGTGGGAGGCATGGATACCAAGAATTTTATTAACCTTGGTAAGTTTGCCGCATCCAAATCTTCTGTTAGTTCTTCTCTGGATAAAGAATATGAAGAAGGACGAAGAGACCCGGCTTTTATGGCTAAGTATATCGAAGCACTTTCGACGAGCAACCGGCCTCTGCTCAAAGTTGCTAATGAATACTTCTCTGGTCAGCAAAACTTAAGTTCACCGGACAATCTTCGAATTATATACTTCAGTTTAGTGGAAGTTGATTCGAGGATTTTTAACCTCATGGTGGAAAAACGAAAAGACATTGTTGGAATCTTTGGTGAGGATGCGGTTGAAAAACAAATTATTAAAGCCGCTGATGTCACCTTGAAAAAAGCCATCGAATTTGAAAATAGTGATCTAATGGAAGAAGCCATAGAGAAAGTGAAGCGATATGCAACCAACCACTATAAACAATTTCAATATTCAGCCAGGCTTAAATACTATAGTGAGACCAGGCAACCGGAAATGTACCTCCGTTATGCCCGGGATTATGTACGTATAGCTCCGGAGCAAAAATTCGAATTAGCTAATAATATCCTCCATAATATGAAAGACCAACCTGACCTTATGAGACAAGCTACGATATGGGCAGTGGAGGCAGCTGAGGATGCTGAAAACGAACATCACTATTTCGTTGCTGCTCAACTTTTATTCATTGACGGTCAATACCAGAAATCTCGTCCTTTTGCCGAACAGGCTTTTAAACTAGCTTCGGATTCTAACTCAGGAGCAGCACCCCACATTAAGAGATTATTGTCTGCCATTGAACAAAAAATCGGATTAAATAAGTCTTAGGTAGGTAGATTATTAAATATAGCAAACTATGAGAATGCTTTTCCTGTCCATGATCTTTCCTCTTTTTCTTTTTAGCCAGGAGGATCAATTAGCAATTCGTTTCATCGACAATGATTTATCCGCAGCCATTGAACTAGCGAAGGAAATGGATAAAATCATATTCATTGACGCTTACACAACCTGGTGTGGACCTTGTAAACAGATGGACAGGGAGGTATTCACCGATAGTGCGGTTGGTGACTTTTTTAATAACAATTTTATCAATTTAAAATTGGACATGGAAAAGGGATCAGGAATCGAAACTGCAAAGAAATACCAGGTGAGAGGTTACCCAAGTTTTTTATTTATCAATGCTGGTGGTACTTTGTTGCACCAGGGAATTGGATATCAGCCGATTTCTATGTTTATGGCAATGGCAAAACAGGCTCTTGATCCCAACAGACAGTTGCCTGCCTTGAAAGAAGCTTATGAGGGTGGAAACCGATCGGAAGAATTACTCTATAATTATTCAATTGCGCTGCTGGAAGCTGGTGATGAAAAGGGAAAGGTCATTGGCAAGGAATACCTTGATACACAGGATTCCTGGACGACAGAAAGAAACCTGACAATAATAGCACAACTTGCCACTGAATACCAGGATCCATATTACAATTTCATTGTCGAAAAACGACACCTTTTTATCAAGCAGTTTGGAGAAGGCCGGGTGGATGCTACCATCCTAAGACTCATTGAAAATCATCTTTTTAGTAACATCGAAAAATTAGACCTTGCTGAGGCTAAAGATATATTCGTCAAAACCTTTCCATCGTCGAAAGCGGAACCCTTATTTCACAATTTTGAATTAAACTATTATGATGCTCTGGGCAACAAAGAGATCTATATTGATAAAGCCAGACAGTATGTAAAGAAATATCCAAATTTATCTGCCAGCGCTCTCAATTCCCTGTCCTGGAATTTTTATGAAAAAATAGATGATAAGAAAGCACTCAAATGGGCAACTAAATGGGCAAAGAAATCCATTAAGCTTGAAAGTAGTTATTATAATAATGATACCCTGGCTGCGCTGTATTACAAACAGAATAAGAAGAAACAAGCCCTTAAATATGCAAATAGAGCCATAGAATTGGCTAAAGCCCGTGGTCAGGATTTTTCAGAGACAAGTGAGTTGTTATCACGGATACAACAACTACCTGGCTAAATTTCCTCTTTTCTGTCTATCCAGCCCAACTCTCTCTATCCAGATTACGGAGTTGAATCGCTTCTGCGAGGTGCTCAATTTTAATATCATCGCTCGCTGACAAATCTGCAGCCGTTCTTGCAACCTTTAAGATCCGGTCGTAAGCCCTTGCTGATAATTGTAATTTCTCCATCGCTGTTTTAAGCAAAACCTTGCCAGCTTGATTTATCTGACAAATTTCATGAACCATTTTACTCGACATCTGAGCATTTGTGTAGACTCCATCCATCTCCTTAAATCTTTCCGATTGAATGATGCGTGCTTGCAACACCCTTTCAATAATACTGCTGCTTGATTCCTGTTGAGCGTTCGTATCCGAAAGTTCGTCATACGAAACAGGGGTGACTTCAACATGCAGATCAATCCGATCCAAAAGTGGTCCCGAAATCTTGTTTAAATAACGGGTTATGACTCCGGGAGCACAAACACAATCTTTCTCCGGATGGTTGTAATATCCACAAGGACACGGATTCATGGAAGCAATTAATATGAATCCGGAGGGGTAATCCACACTAAGTTTTGCGCGACTGATGGTTACTTTCCTTTCTTCCAGAGGTTGTCGCATAACTTCCAGCACAGTCCGCTTAAACTCTGGCAATTCATCCATAAACAACACACCATTATGAGCCAGAGAGATTTCTCCCGGACTTGGGTGAGACCCCCCTCCTACCAGCGCGACATCACTAATGGTGTGATGCGGTGCCCGGAAAGGACGGGCGGTGAGTAAACTGGCATTAGAGGGAAGCAAACCTGCGACCGAATGGATCTTAGTTGTTTCCAGGGCTTCCCTCAGGTCCATCGGGGGTAAAATGGTGGGTAGTCGTCGTGCTAACATTGTTTTTCCTGCTCCCGGTGGACCAATAAGAATAACATTGTGGCCGCCCGCTGCCGCCAGAGTCAGAGCTCTTTTGATGTTTTCCTGACCTTTTACATCCGAAAAATCAACGTCGTATTTATTGTTATTCTCGTCAAATTCTTCCCGGGTATTGAGATCCACCCGTTCGAGTAGCTTTTCACCATTGAAAAAAGCGACAGCTTCGGTTAAATTGGATATTCCATAAACGTCAAGATCATTTACAATGGCAGCTTCCCGGGCATTCTGTTTGGGCAGGATAAATCCTTTAAATTTTTCTTTTCGAGCCTGGATTGCTATCGGTAATGCACCTTTGATCGGTCTTAATTCACCATCAAGTGCAAGCTCACCCATGATCATATATTCGGAAAGATTTTGTCCGTCCATCTGCCCTGTACTGCCTAAAACACCTAAGGCGATTGGTAAATCATAAGCTGAGCCCTCCTTGCGTATATCCGCCGGTGCGAGATTCACTACCAATCGAATGCGCGGCATGTGATATCCTATATTCTTGATAGCTGCTTCGATTCGTTGGAATCCCTCCTTTACTGCACTATCAGGAAGACCGACAAGATGATAGAAATTCTGGGTGCCGGCATGGACGGCTCCTCCTGCATTTACCTCGACAGTAATGGTTTTTGCATCCACACCCTGAACCGTGCTGGCAAAAGTTTTTACAAGCATATAACAGACAATTTTCACAAGCGTCTGCTAAATATAAGAATTATTAAATATGAAATTCTGTAGACTCCGAATCGGTCAATCCGGTACAGAAACCGAGATTGGGGTTAATGGAGGTGCCGTGCCCTAAAGCAAAAATTAGAAATATTGATTATATAGCAGCTTCACGGGCAGCTTTCATGGGAACGCTGATGCACTTCTTCTCCATGTAATTCATCATCTTGGAAATCACATCTCTGGTCTGGGAATCCAGATTATCCAGATCATTCTTAAAAACCTCCGTAAGCGCTTTTTCTTTGATTTCTCTGATCTCGGCAGGTATTGTTTTAAATGCACGTTCGATCTTTCGTTGATGCATGCTCTGCTTAAATCCACTTAAAGCTATTTCGAGGATCTCATTTGCATTATTGATTTCTTTTTGTCTGATTCCCAGGTTGATCTTAGCTGTCTTTTGCAAT
>JBGTCB010001152.1:0-3802 GCA_041748995.1 Saprospiraceae bacterium
CAAGTGCGGCTGCACATCTGCCGGCCAGATTAGCAATACCGGTAGCATCGCTTTTCCATTTTCCCAGACCCTGGGGCTTTCCATTGGCAAAGTAAGCGGCACGATATGAATTTTGCCCCCATCCGTAATCGGCGTTGTCCTGGTTTGGTATCTTGAATCCCCGATGGTCACGGTCGTCTGCAATCTGATGGATCAGCCAATCGGATTTCGGGTGCAGTTTTAATATCCAGTCTAATCCCCACCGGGCTTCATCCAGGATATCAGGAAGACCATTGGGTATCTCATGGCCGAGGGCATCGGTCAAATCAGCAAATTTGTCTGGTCCTTCTTCAAATGCCATCAGCATCCGGGCAGTTGCATTAGAGCCGGTAATGAGATATTTCAATTGGTCTCCTGCATCATGCCAACCACCGCTAAAATCGAAGTATGTGGAATCGGGCACCGGAGCATAAAAAATGCGACCATCACCCTGATGGCAGACCGCATCAAAGTAAGGATTATATCCACATCGCTGTTGCCGCATAAAAGACAGCAATTTCTCCCGGTCCGGTGCATAGATTTCGGTGTCGATTTTAACGGTTGTCAGGAGATTTTCATCAATTTCCAGATGATATTCACCCAATGGTAATGAAAGGGGCAAATCCAACCGGTACTGATGCTCGAATGTACCCCACTTTCCATCAACTACCTCGGTGGGTTTGAGTTCTCTGGCTACCTCTACCCCTGAGAGGTCACGAAGGGTTATCTTGTCGGGCACCGGACGATTGGATAGTAAGTAAAGACTTTTGACATCGTCCGGATGATATCCTAATTGGTTATGACGTACATGTATTTCCTGACCTGAAAGTGAAACGTTTATAAAAAGTGCAATAAAAAGATAAGATATTCCCGAGGTAGATATTTTCATATAATAATGGTTGCTCATGTTGACCATAAGGTAAGGAATACATCACCTTTGTGAAAGTTATTTCTAATCTATCTATGTAAAACGCACTCCCGGCAAAAGGATAACCATTTTAATGAACCATGACTCTGACTCATTTATATTTGATTAAATTAGGGCGCTAGTGCATCGTTTCAAGGAAAATGTATGATTCATCGGTTGATTTCATTGGGTATTTTACTTAGTTGTGTCGGGGTTCTGATTGGTTGTGGTAAAAGATTGCCGGCAGAAGTGCGAATGGCTTATCGAAGTTTGCCTGCGGAAGTTGATTTCAATTTTCATGTTCGTCCGATACTTGCAGACAAATGTTTTTCCTGCCATGGTCCGGATGAAAAGGCAAGGAAAGCCGAGTTGAGACTGGATATCGAAGAGGCAGCGTTTGGCACACTGCCCAAAGATGGAGGTTTTGCATTTGTACATAATGATGCCAGTCGGAGTGCAGCTATTCAACGCATTTTGACGAATGACAGTGAATTCCTGATGCCTCCTCCTGATTCGAAATTGAGCCTTACCGCAGTAGAGAAAGCCACGCTCTATAAATGGGTTCGCGACGGTGCGAATTGGAAAAAGCATTGGTCATTTATTCCACCTGAAAAGGCCGCCTTGCCCTCTGTGAAAGACGACAAGTGGACCAAGAATGAAATTGATTATTTCATTCTTGCACGGTTAGAAGAGGAGCAGATGGCTCCTTCTCCGGAAGCTTCCCGGGAAGAATTGATTCGCCGGCTGACTTTTGACTTAACGGGGCTGCCACCGACCGTGCAGGCAGTGGATAGTTTTTTGGAAGATAAGCGCGTAAATGCATATGAAGTGTTGGTTGATCATTTATTGGCCTCACCCCGCTTTGGTGAGAGGTGGGCCTGGGACTGGCTTGATGTCGCCCGATATGCCGACACCAATGGTTTTCAGGGAGATCCGGAACGTAAAATGTGGCCCTGGCGGGATTGGGTGATTGCATCGTTTAATCAAAACATGCCCTTTGATCAATTCAGTATAGAGCAGTTGGCTGGAGATCTGATACCGGATGCCACCCAGGACCAGATCCTGGCTACAGCTTTCAACCGAAATCACATGTATAATGGGGAAGGAGGCAGAATTCCCGAAGAGACCCGGGTCGAAAATGTTTTTGACCGTGTAGAGACCTTTGGCACCGTATGGCTTGGACTGACTTTAAATTGTTGCCGGTGTCACGATCATAAATTTGATCAATTATCTCAAAAGGAATATTATCAATTATATGATTATTTCAATCAGACATCGGAAGAAGGAATAGGATATAATGGCCGTATCAAACCAGTATTGGATTTAAGCGATACGATTGAACAGGAAGAGGTGAGAAAAATTGAAGAATTAATTCAAGGAAAAGATGCGGAACTGGTTGAATTTGAATTAAAGAAGTTTCCCAGGGAACAAGGTCAGTCGGCTGCAGAATCGCCGGCAGCAGCGGATTTAGATGGTGATAATCTCTTCGCCCTTGGCTTTGATCCCATAAAAAGAAATCCATATCACCTGGGATTATTAAGCAACTATTTTCAAGAACGTGATCCGGAGTATTTTCAGGAATTAACGGAATTCAGGAACCTCCTGAGAACTAAGGACAATCTAACTGCGGGGAATCTGCAGGTAATGGTCATGGATCAGCTGGATCGGCCAAGGACAAGTTATATCATGGAACGTGGTCTTTATGACAAGAGAGGAGAAGTCGTAAAAAGCAAAACACCTGAGTTTTTGAATCCACTTGATTCCAATCAATCAAATAACCGGTTGGCACTCGCTCGCTGGCTTTTCACAGAGGAACATCCATTGACCGCACGGGTCACGGTCAATCGTTATTGGCAGTCAATATTTGGAGTGGGGCTGGTGAAGACTTCAGAGGATTTCGGAGTGCAGAGTAGTCCACCTACCCATCCTGCTTTACTGGACTGGCTGGCTGTCCAATTTCGAGACTCAGGTTGGGATCTGAAAGCATTAATAAAAATGATGGGCATGAGTGCTACCTACCGTCAGTCTGGTCGAATCAGTGATGAACATTTGGAACGTGACCCCGAGAATAAATTACTTGCCCGGTCTAGCCGTTACCGGTGGCCATCATGGATGCTACGTGACCAGGCACTTTTTGTCAGTGATCTTTTGAATGACAGTATCGGCGGACCACCGGTTAAACCCTATCAACCTCCTGGTATATGGGAAGAAGCAACTTTTGGATTTAAGAAGTACCAGCAGGATGAAGGCGCGGATCTCTACAGACGGACACTCTATGTCTTCTGGCGACGCATTGTCGGCCCCACGATGCTGTTTGACAATGCTGCCAGGCAGATATGTGAAGTAAAGCCGATTCGGACAAATACCCCATTACACGCCCTGACCACTTTAAATGACATTACCTACACTGAGGCAGCGAGAGTCATGGCAGAAAAGGTGATGGTTTCGGAAAATTCGGATGAAGCCCGCGTAGGTTTGGCATTTCGTCTGGCAACTTCCAGAAATCCGGAAGAAAAAGAAAAGGAAATTCTATTAAAGAGATTAATAAAATTAAGAGCTGAGTTTCACAACAATAAAGATGATGCCGAAGCATTAATAAAGGCAGGTGAATTTCGTAAAAATGAAAATTTGGATCCGGTTGAACAAGCAGCTCTGACTGCCCTGTGCTCCGTGGTTTTAAATTTAGACGAGGTTCTGTCCAGGCAATAGATTAGGCTTAAGCAAACTAAGTCTGCCAAGGATGAATGAAAATAGAGGTGCCCAATAATTAAAGGGCACCTCTATTTACCTCTGAATGAGTAAAAATTCAATAAGATGCAAGCCAGACAAGGCTGGAGGAAGGAAGATAGCCGTAGCTATCTGACTGACGATCAACGA
>JBGTCB010001153.1:0-9528 GCA_041748995.1 Saprospiraceae bacterium
GCTCGAATGATTGATAACTGAATTCCCGGCGACTGTAACGATGCCCTTCCTTTAGTTCATTCCTAGTTTCTTTCTGGGAGGAAATTTTCAAAATCTCGTTGTCTAGTTCGACCAGGAAATCTTCTTTGTCCATGCCCGGTGCTGCCATTTCCACTGCAAATGCATCAGTGGATTCGACAATGTTGACCGACGGAATGGTGGAATTGGTCACAGAATTGTTACCGGCACCCTCCCATCCATTCACATCACGGGTAAAAAAATCATCAAAGAAACGGGGTAGGGTGTTGAAGATCGGAGCATTTTTAATCAGTGTCATAGTTTACCAGATTTTAAAAGTTAAACAATTAAATTACTAATGCAATAAAATCGAAAACGATCAATTAATGGTTGGCTAGAAAACCGATTTCCATTCATTTACACAAATCCCCGCAATTCGAATGCCAATCCCGGAAAAAGGGGTAGAGTCAGGTTCTGTAACGTAAATTTTGACAGGATTCTGCAAAAGTGACAGAAATTTGCCCCGAGACAAAGTGAATTTTTGGCAGTTTTCGATGGCAATGAGAGGCTCCCATCAACCCTTCTCATCAATCCAGTATTTAATCCGGGTATCGAAGTCTGTATAGTGAATATATTTTCTGTTTTCCATCCATAAGAGGACCGGTTTCGACAACGTATCTGTATTTCTGGGTACATAAGGTCTCACCTGATCATAAATAGAATTTTGGGTGATCGGTGTGATTTTCCAGGACTTACCCCGGTTGCTGGTGGTTCTCTTTTCAATTTCAAAGCGGTCATTGATCTGGCGACTCAGATAGATTGACTGAGGATGAGTCGGATGAAAAGTCATATTGCCATGGTAATATAATTCACGTTCAACCGTACCTGGAATCATCTGGGGAAACCAGCGGCCGGCTTGACATATTTCGTGGTCATTCCACACTTTCTTTTTTGGATTAAACCAGGCATAATGGTATCTATGGTCAGTCGACAGAGGGTGGCGGGTGTATGCGATATAAGGGTTTCCTTTTTGATCAATGGCTATGTCCGCCAACCAGGCACGACCCGATACACTATCTGCCTTATATACCATGGTAGCATCCTCCGGTTGAAAGGGCAGTTCTTCCTCCGAACAGATTTTACTTCCGTCTGATCTCCAAAAAGCTCCGTTTTCATAGAAACAATGGTAGATTCCATTGAGAGGTTCGACAGCCGGATGTCCATCAGTAAAAACCAAATGAATTTTTGACTGCCCATCGGATGAATATTTGACATAAGGCCGATTGTTGGGGTCAAAAGGCGTCGTGCTAATAATCACTTTGGCATCCTTCCAGGTTTTTCCTCCATCTTCTGACCGGACCATGTTTGGCTTATACCCAATCCACCTTCCAAAAGCATAAATTGCCTCTTCATTTTCAAGATAAAATGGATTTGCATAAGTATAAGTCTCTCTGGGAAATTGGGAAAGTAGTGTTTCAATCCCCGGTCGGATGATCGAAGGTTCCGCGAAGCTATGAATGTCATTAGGCAGTCTGGTTTTCTGAGTAACAATCCCATTCTTCGAACTGTGCCATGTGTACATAGCGATAATACGTTGATCAGGAAGTTCCACAAAAGCAGGATTGTTGTGATCATCGATTTCCATTTTTTCATATAAAACCCTGGTTTCAACCGTATGGTCCTGGGGGTTTAACCGAGCAACCTCGATGGTCCCATCTTTTTTTACCCATCCGGTGATAACCTGTTTATTGGAGGTCAGGATAGCTCTGGGATCTGAAAACCAGCACCAGGCACCATCATCGGTCAATGTTTTAATATTTTGCTGGGCTTGAATCCGGCTAAAAACCAGAATACAGATAATCAAAGGCAGAAACAAACGCATAATCCTTTTAAAGCTAATTCATGTAAATGTATTGAAGATTCTGCAATTGAAACACCCTTCCTTCTCCGATTCGATTTGTCAGGGTCTGTGCATCACTGATGTGTTAAAAGTTTTAGTGATTTTGCTTGCTTCATTTAAATTTTTCATAAATGTGACAGCGATAAATAAAAGAGCACAACAAATCGAAATTACGGGTAGTTCAAAGGGATAATTGCAAAATAAACCGGCCTATGTAGTTTGTCCTCGACCTTTGTTTACCTAAGGGCACGTCTATTTACCTCGGAATGAGTAAAAATTTAATAAGATGCAAGCCAGACAAGGCTGGAGGAAGAAAGATAGCCGTAGCTATCTGATTGACGATCAACGAAGTAAGGCGAAGCATAATTATTAAATAAATTTTCGAAGAAAATTGTTTTTACCATGATCGAGGTTGATAGAGGTGCCCCTAAATAAGGAACCATGAAAAAGCTAATAGCAAATTCAATTTTAATGTTACTTTTTGTATTCGGGGGAGCATTGGTTAGTGCAGCAGAGGCGACAAACAATAAACCTCCCAGACCGGACCGAATTGAAGAAACATTACCCGAAAAACCCAGCGAGTACCATACCTGGAACTCAGGTAAGTGGAAGTGGAGCCGTAAATCTGAAGATTGGGAATGGCAATCCGGGTATTGGAGGTTTGACCATGATCTTTATGCGTTTAAGAATCGATGGCGCTATTCCAATGTTTATAGACCATGGCGCTACATGGCAATACCTTTGGGCCGGGGTTATTATAGAATTGTGAGGTATTGAGATTTGTTGGGATAAAGCCGGTCAGTCATGGCCGGCTTTTTTGATGGTCACTGAATAGATGGTAATGGATATGGTAAGCAGCAGATCTTCATAGTCCATGGAAAAGCCAGAGTCCCTTGGCACCAACTCCTGTTTGCAAGAAGAAGTTTATTCTTCGTGGGGCAAAATATTGATAACTGTCAGTACTTCATTTGACCAGTATCATTTTTATCCTGACCATTATCTTGTTATTTCGTGCTCCGGAATTAATGAAACATAATGAAAGAGATCCTGGTTATTGAGGGCGATGAGCAAATGAGAGAGAATATAGCTGAGATGTTGGAAATGTCAGGCTATGCTGTCGAACTGGCAGTAGATGGACTTGAAGGTTTGCAAAAGGTATTCTCCCTTGTACCGGATTTGGTGATTTGTAAGATCGATTTGCCGGGTATTTCCGGTTATGATATTCTTGAAGCGATGAAAATGTCACCCGGATCGAGGGAAATTCCATTCATATTCCTCACACCGAATAATGATGATGGGCAAAATATAATAAGAGGGATTACATTGGGTGCGGATAATTATTTGTCTATTCCGTTTGATTATGCCCATCTGATCGATGCTGTTGAAAAACATCTGGGTCAGAAAAGACGCAAATTTAAAAATGCATCATGAACACAATACCCTCATTTTTAACTAATCCAGGATTTCGAATATTCAATAAAATCAACCCATGATGAAACGGAAAAGACCTTAGATTTTCACAATGAACTTAGCTGGAATACAAAAATCTATACGTTGCTGGCTATCGTTGTCCTGGTCCTGCCCGGTTTACTTCCGCATTTACTTCTGATTTTGCACTCACCATTGCCTTGGGATTATTTGTGATTTTGTTTGTTGAGTCCTTTGCAATCGTATCCTTTACATAACCCAATGTCTGGCAATATGTAAAATGGGGTGTCATTCTTCTGGTTCTTGGTTTTATACTGCTGAGATTCTTTTCTATCTGATTTTATGCTCGGCAAGTTCGGGTAAATTTGAGATCAAAGATTTATAAGCTTCGATATTTAAATTCACTATTTAAACTGAATTCTCTATCGAAAGATAAGTAAAGGTACTCTGGTCCTGAATAATATTTTTCTGATTAAACTCGAGTGATACAGTCGCTCCCAAAAATACCGGTAAGGTTTGTAGAAAGCCAACAGCTCCGCATGTTCCTTTTCATAGTAGGATAGTATACCATCTTCGATCGATTGTGCCTGCGACCTGGTAAAATCGATTTGATCACTAACTTTTTCTTTATATGTAATGTCTATGATATCTCCGGTTTTTTCCTTTTCGATATGGAGCATATGAATAGAAGGTGAACCAAATAGTTTTGCAAAATCGACAAGCCATCCAATCGCTGTTTCTTCAGCTTCTGACAAATCAGTACCGCTTGGGTTGGCAGTAGGGAACAAGATTTTGTGAAAGGGTATATATTCAGATTGACTGGGTATAGCCAGAACCGGAACGGTTGCAAGCTGAATCGTTTGGGCGGTTACTGTTCCCATCATTCGTTCTAATAAGCTGTATTTTTGCTTCATACCCATTACGATCATATCGTGACCCTCCGTTTTGGCAAATTCTGCAATTTCGGTGGCAGGGTAAGGGCCATAAATAGCCTTGAAGATTCCACCATGAGGTGAAGGAATATTTTGCTGTAATTCCATCAAATGACTCTCAACTACTTTGGCTTTTTCCGTCATGATACCATCAATAGCACGACTTGGCATACTGGAGGAAACAACGACCGGGATATCATACACGTTAAGAAGATCTATTTTGATCTGAGTTTTCTGTATTAGCGCCAGGGCATAGCTTAACGCATTGTCGCATGAGTCGGAAAAATCGGTGGCTAATAGTATTTTTTTCATCCTTTTTTGATTATTAGTTTTTTCTCACTTAACATACAAGAGAAGAATACACAACAAGGCTATGCCCGAATGACATAGGGAAACCAGAGTATGTTCGATCACCTGTTTACAAAGAATCATTAAAATACTGTGACTTAGGATGATGATAGTCATTTGCTTTTATGATTTTAGTTTGGACAACGTGACTTATTTGTAAAATATTTGCAGATAATATGGTGTTACAGTCGAGCAGAGGGAGTGATCAACATCACTCATGAATTGAAATATGAGGAGTATTTTTGATCCCCAGGCTAAATAGATTGTAAGGATGGCTGGGATCGGTATGCAAACAAATTGGTTTCTAAAGTAACCTGATTAGAAGACCATGACGATCACTTACAGAAGTGGCCTTATAGTTGAATTTATTTCCTCGAAAATCTTATATATTATGAAAAATTTTGTCTCCGGTATTTCTTTTCTCTTTATAGGATTCATACTTTCCTGTGCACCCTCTCAACAGAAACAGCAAACCACCAGCGAACCGGAACTGGAACAAGAATATCTGGAGCAAGGTGCTCAGATAACAAGTATCGTTTTTCAAAATCTTAGTGGAAAATTAAAAGAGGCTTTGACCGCCAGTGGTGTTGGAGGAGCAGTGGAATATTGTAACCTGGCGGCTTCGCCTTTGGTAGATAGCCTGTCTCGTGCTCATACAGTGCGAATTAAACGAACAAGTGATCGCCTGAGAAATCCTGCAAATGCACCTTCCCTTCAGGAAAGGGAAATAATTGAACACTATTCAAATCTGGCAGGCACAGAAATTCTACCAGCCCCTCAATTGGTGATCGAAGATCAAAAAATCCATTACTATGCCCCGATTTTCTTACTGGAAAATTGTCTGAAATGCCATGGAGTCCGAAATACAGATATAACGACAGTCGACTATGAGGTTATTTCAAGACTCTATCCTGATGACCGGGCATATGATTTCAAAGTCGGAGACTTGAGGGGAATTTGGAGCCTGGAGTTTGAAAAGGATAAATAAAAATCCAGACATAGACATTCTATGAATTTCTCCAGCAAGACTTCCTTTTGCAAAATGCTCATTTAAACCTGCTGCTGCATATTTGGTATACCAAAGTGCTCCTCTTATTTGTAAAACGAAGCCTTTTTATTTGATTTATTGGGTTTAGGTAACTTCCAGAAAATGACACCCTATCCCAATGCTGATTTTTCATTTGAGTGAGCAAGATCACCTTGCCAACTGACCACCTTCATCTTCAGAGAGTTACATAGCTTCTACTTTAGTGGTTTCACTTTCCAATGAATAGTTCGATTATGACTGATCTGCGAAAAGACCTGACCACCAGCCCGGACCTTCAATCCCATTATACCGGTACCGGAGCCCTGCGCCAATTTATCCCTGTGTATGAAAACTTTATGCCACCCTGCAACCATGCATGTCCTGCTGGTGAAAATATCCAGGGTTGGCTGGCATTGGTGAGAGAAGGAAAGATGCAGGAAGCATGGAGGGTCCTCACTGAAGATAACCCTCTTCCCGCAATCCATGGCCGGGTATGTTATCATCCCTGTGAGGATCATTGTAACCGGCAGGAAATGGATAGTACGGTAAGCATTCATGCGGTGGAGCGATATCTTGGTGATCTGGCTCTCAGAGAAGGTTGGAGACATCAGATTAAAGTCCAGTTGTCTGGTAAAAAAGTGCTGGTGGTCGGGGCTGGTCCGAGTGGTCTTTCTGCTGCTTACCACCTGCGTAAAAAAGGTCATGAAGTCCACGTCTATGAAGCCGGACCCGTGGCGGGAGGTATGATGCATTTTGGTATTCCTGCCTATCGTTTACCGAGGGAAGTGCTAGAAAATGAAGTACGTTTGATTAGGGATATGGGTGTCCAATTTTCCTTCAATCACCGGGTAGATGATCTTTTGCAGGAGAAGCAAACCGGATCATTTGATGCTGTTTTCATTGCGATCGGAGCACACATCAGTAAGAAGGTAGAAATACCACAGAGAGATGCTGGTAAAATACTGGATGCCATCTCATTTCTGAAAGAAGTCGAAGAGGGATCCAAACCGAAACTGGGTCGACGGGTTGCTATTTATGGTGGTGGTAATACAGCCATGGATGCTGCCCGGACTGCAAAACGGTTGGGTTTTGATCCTTTGATCATTTACCGTCGCGACCGTGCCCATATGCCGGCTCATGATTTTGAAGCAACCGAAGCACTTGCCGAAGGTGTTAAGATCAATTGGTTAAGAACCATCAAAGAGATCAATCAAACGACAGTAACAGTAGAGGAGATGGAAATTGACGAAAACGGAAGGCCTCAACCAACCGGACGATTCGAAACACTGGAAGCAGATGCTCTGATTCTGGCTCTCGGTCAGGATACGGATTCTTCGTTTTTAAAGTCAGTGCCGGGTCTGGTGTTTAATGATGATGGAACCCTTATGGTTGGCCCTGATATGATGTCAGGTTATCCCGGTATTTTTGCCGGAGGGGATATGGTGCCGGATCAACGGTCCGTCACGATCGCGACAGGTCATGGAAAAAAAGCAGCCCGAAATATCGATGCTTATCTAAAGGATACTGACCACCCGACCCAAACGAAAAAGAGAATAATTGGGATGGAAGACCTTCATATCTGGTACAAAACAGCAGCCCCGAAAAATCAGGAAGAAGAGTTGCCGGTAGAAGAAAGGCTAGCGAATTTCTCTGAAATAAAGTCCGGATTTACCGTTGACCAGGCTGTCTATGAGGCTGGAAGATGTCTGTCCTGTGGAAACTGCTTTGAATGCGATGCCTGTTATGGAGCCTGCCCTGAGGACGCAATCATTAAATTGGGGCCAGGTAAGAAATACAAATTTAACTATGATCTCTGCACCGGTTGTGCAGTGTGTTTCGAGCAATGTCCATGTCACGCCATTGAAATGGTAGCTGAACCTACCTATGCTAAAATTTGATTTTGATTATGAGAGAGAATAGAATTATCATGATGGATGGCAATGAGGCGACTGCTTACATCGCATACCGGGTCAATGAAGTATGTGCCATCTACCCAATTACACCTTCCTCACCAATGGCTGAGCATGCCGATGTTTGGACAGCCGGGGGCTTGACGAACATATGGGGTAATATACCTCAGATAATCGAAATGCAAAGTGAAGGAGGGGCAGCGGGCGCAGTACACGGATCCCTACAGGCTGGAGCCCTCACTACTACCTTCACGGCATCACAGGGTCTCATGCTGATGCTTCCCAATATGTATAAGATCGCCGGTGAGCTGACTTCCGCAGTGTTTCATGTGGCTGCCCGTTCACTGGCTGCACAGGCTCTTTCTATTTTCGGTGATCATACCGATGTGATGGCAGCAAGGACTACGGGTTTTGCTATGTTGGCTTCAGCTTCTGTACAGGAGGCACATGATATGGCATTGATTTGTCAGGCAGCATCTCTAAAAACCCGGATACCTTTTCTGCATTTTTTTGATGGATTTCGCACCTCTCATGAAATCAATAAAATAGAAATTATTCCCGATACAGTCATCCGTTCCATGATCGATGACAATTTGGTTTATGCCCATCGCCAGAGAGCCTTGAGTCCGGATCATCCCTTTATCCGGGGTACTGCACAAAATCCTGATCTCTATTTTCAGGGAAGGGAAACGGTGAATGCATTTTATGAGGCCACTCCCGGTGTGGTGCAGGAACTGCTGGATCAATTTGCTTTATTGACCGGAAGAAAGTATTCCTTATTTGAATACTACGGAGATCCTGATGCCACGGAAGTTCTGATTGTGATGGGTTCAGGGGCGGAGACTGTCAGAGAGACCGTAAAATTTTTGAACCAGCAGGGTCGGAAAGTCGGTGTTCTCCAGGTTCGCTTATTCAGGCCATTCTCTGCCAGGGCCTTAATGGAAAAATTACCGTCTACTACCCAAAAAATTGCTGTCCTGGATCGTACAAAGGAGATTGGAGCTACCGGAGAGCCCTTGTATCTTGACTTGGTAAATTCCTGGTTCGAGCATGCTGCTCAGAACAATACGAAGATGGATACCCGCATCATTGGAGGACGATTTGGTCTTGGATCGAAGGAATTTACACCTGCCATGGTCAAGGGTATTTATGATCATTTAAAACAGGAGAATTTACGCAATCATTTTACGATTGGAATTGAAGATGATGTGACACATTCCAGTTTAACCTACAATTCTGATTTTTCTATTGAAAGGGAAGGTGTTACCCGGGCATTGTTTTTTGGATTGGGATCAGACGGTACAGTTGGGGCTAATAAAAATTCGATCAAGATAATTGGTGAGAACACAGGCCTTTATGCCCAGGGTTACTTTGTTTATGATTCGAAAAAATCAGGTTCAAAAACTATTTCTCATTTAAGGTTTGGTCCAGAACCCATCCGGGCACCATATTTAATTGAACGAGCCAACTTCATTGCCTGTCACCAGTTTAATTTTCTGGGAAAAATTGATCTGTTAAAATCTGCTGAAGACAATGCGGTATTTCTCATAAATAGTCCGTATGGTCCGGATGAAATATGGAATTTTTTACCGGCTGATTTGCAGGAAACAATCATTCGTAAAAAAATCCGGTTTTATATAATCGATGCGATAAAAGTTGCAGATCAAACCGGAATGGGTCGTCGTATTAATACGATCATGCAGACTTGTTTTTTCGCTCTTTCCGGAGTATTACCGCGTGAGGAAGCGATTGGGCACATTAAAAAGGCGATTGAAAAAACATATTATACCAAAGGCCGGCAGGTGATTGAACGAAATTATCTGGCAGTTGATACCACATTAGAGAATCTAAAAGAAGTCAGAATACCCGATAGGGTTACAGCCATCCCTGACCTTGAGAGAGTTTACAGCAATGGGATTCCGGAATTTGTGAAGCACGTTACTTTTCCGATGATGGATTCATTGGGTGATTCACTACCTGTGAGTA
>JBGTCB010001154.1:0-19537 GCA_041748995.1 Saprospiraceae bacterium
CGGTTGTTGGCAACCAGTAATGATTCAAGCTCGTGCCACTTCTCTCTATTTTTTTCGATAAATTGCGACTCAGTCAAACGGGAAAGATCTTTTTTACAGCAGGCAAAATAAGATATTTCGGGTTCAGTATCAAAACATGAAAACTATTGAGATAGCTACTGCTCATAATATTGTTGTAACGCACGAGTTGGCAAACGTTGCTCATCGAATGGCAGCTTTTGCAATAGATGGAGCGATCATTGGAGCTTATTCCATCATTGTCGGAATTGCTTTTGTTGATATGGAGGCTGTCATTTATCTTGGGATCGGATTGGTCATGGTCTTTTATCACCTGGGTTGGGAGGTATTTAACAAGGGGCAAACTCCCGGTAAGCAGGTGACCAGATTGCGGGTGGTATCCATTCAGGGTATTACACCTTCCCTCCAAGATTATTTGCTAAGATGGGTGTTTCGTCTGGTAGATATCACGTTCAGTCTTGGTAGTGTGGCAATACTTTCTATGGCTACTTCGCCCCGTGGTCAACGGATAGGCGATCTTCTGGCACGTACTACGGTCATCAACCTGCGATCTAGCCGGCAAGTAGACCTGCAAAGTCTGCAGAAAATCGGAAAGCTGAATGAACAGATCCTTTATCCCGGGGTGGTTAGGTATAGTGATACGGATATGTTATTGATCAAGCAGACCCTGCACCGTTATCAAAGAGAAAATAATGAAGCAACCACACAAATAATACTTGATCTGATGAACCGGATCTGTGCAGATCTTGACATTTCTCCCGGTAATATCCAGCCATCAGATTTTTTGAAAAAAGTGCTTTCCGATTATATTGTGTTGACACGGTAATGGTGACAATTGAACGGTGTTTTTTAGGGGGCCCTAAATGTAGGAGAAAATAAATCGATAATTTTGAGAATACCATTGTATTATTTCCGAATATAAAATATCACTAAATCATTATTGGACACAATTGGACACCTCTATTAACCCCGTTCATGGTAAAAACAATTTTCTTCGAAAATCTATTCAATAATATGCAGCGCCATACTTCGTTGATCGTCAGTCAGATAGCTACGGCTATCTTCCTTCCTCCAGCCTTGTCTGGCTTGCATCTTATTGAATTTTTACTCATTCAGAGGTAAATAGAGGTGCCCTATTTATGTCAGCAAGCATTATTCCCACACTGCGGTATCACGATGCTGCAAAAGCTATTGAATTTCTTTGTGAAGCCTTTGGGTTTGAAAAAAAGGCTGTTTTTGAAGATGAAAATGGCATGGTGATCCATGCCGAGTTGACTCATGGTGATGGTATGATCATGATCGGATCAACTGGATATGAAAGTCCGTTCAGTAAATATATGATCCATCCGGATGCTACCGCGGGTCGCCATACTTTGACTCCTTTTGTTGTGGTCACCGATCCCGATAGTCATTATGAACAGGCAAAGAAGGCCGGAGCGGAAATTTTACTTCCCCTTACCGAACAAAGTTATGGAGGGAAGGACTACTCCTGTAAAGATCCGGAAGGTTATGTCTGGAGTTTTGGATCGTATGATCCGTGGCAATGAAGTGTATAGGTGAAAGGGATATTCATCAAAATTATAACTTTACCAGAGTTTTGACAGCTTACCCGGGACAGTGAAAATATCGGCTTTCACCACAATCTCCCTGGAAAATGGAATCTGCCCTTTAATAATTAAAATATTTATATGGACTCTCTGACACACCTGGCACTTGGAGCATTGATGGGTGAGGCTTTTGCGGGCAGAAAGCTGGGAAAAAAGGCCATGCTTTGGGGAGCTCTTGCCCAGAGTGTGCCTGATATTGATTTTGTCGCCGGGTTTTGGTTGGATACTCCCTCCAATCTCCTGGCTCATCGGGGATTTACCCATTCCTTTTTGTTTTGTGCTGCTATTACACCTTTTCTGGCCTGGATTGCTGAACGCTGGCACCGACCCAAGAATATCTCATTCTTAAGGTGGTTGCTGTTTTTTGGAGGGGTTATATTCGCACATTTATTTATTGATGCCTTCAACAATTATGGAGTAGGATGGTTTGAGCCCTGCAGTCACAAGCGGATCTCGTTTCATACAATTTATGTAGCGGATCCTTTTTTTTCCATAGCCCCTGGAATTGCCTGTCTTTTCATGATTTACTATCGAAAATTTCCCCGTCAACGCCGGCGCTCATGGCAATTTGGCCTGGGTATCAGTGCTCTTTATCTCGTTTATTGTCTGATTAATAAATATAAGATCGACTCGGATGTCCGTCAGATTTTCGATAAACAGGAGATTCAATACACAAGATATTTTACGACCCCGGCCCCTTTACAGAATTGGTTGTGGTTTGTCGTTGCCGGAGATGACCAGGGATATCATGTCGGCTTTCGATCACTTTTTGATAAGGAGAAATCTATCCAATTCGAATATTTTCCAAGAAATGATTCCCTCCTGATGCCGGTGCGTGATCATATTGAGGTCCAAAAACTCATTCGTTTTTCCCAGCAATTCTACACCGTTGAAGAATGGGGTGATACGTTGGTTTTTAATGATCTGAGATTTGGTCAGATGCTTGGTTGGGAAAACCCTCAGAGCAGATTTGTATTCCACTATTTTCTGGAGCATCCGGAAGAAAATACGATGGTGGTGCAGAGAGGCCGTTTCTTTGGATGGAATTATAATGTTTTTTTAGAATTAGTTCGAAGAATTCAGGGAAAACAGAAATCAAGAATTGATTGATAGTCCAGAAAATTCATCTTTTGCGTTTATAGTAAGATGTCAGAACAATAAATATCAGTCGGATTAACATATAGGACGCCCACTGACTAAACTGCATAAAAAGGTTTCTTGTTTTTTTATAATTTTCTTTGTCAACCATTTTGCAGTCATTGTCGATAATATTTTGGATAGTCACCTCCAGATTTTCTGCAAGTACCTGATTTTGGATATCGAGATTTAATTCGATACTGGCATAGGCACTGATATCATTCACATTATAAGATCCAATCGTAAACCACTTACCATCGCATACCGCCACCTTGGCATGCAGTACACTTGGTTGATATTCGTAGAGATCGATGTTGTTACGAAGCATCCAGTCATAGAGCCAACGTTCTGCTCTTTTCGACAGCATGACATCTGCCGGACCAGCCGTAATAACGGTTATTTTAACCCCTCTTTTGGAAGCTTCCTCCATTGTTCGGCGAATAATTTCTCCAGGTAGAAAATAACTGCACAAAATAATGATGTGCGATTGTGCACCACGGATCATCTGAACGTAAGTTGAAGAGATTTCATTTTTTCGTCGCACCCAATCATTTCGACGCATTCTCACCTGGCAGGAATCTTCCGGGTTTATCTCATAGCTTAATGTCATTCTTTCGCAGGGAGTCAGCTTCATGTTTATGGGAAAGCTCTTCAAGGTTTTCCAGCAGAGTACACAAAGATCCGTGGAAATTTCGCCTTCTACATGAACTGCCATGTCTAACCATGCCGGAATACCATCGAGATCACTGTAGTGATTTGAGATGTTTATTCCACCAACCAATGCGTGAACGGCATCTACGACAAATATTTTATGATGCATGCGCCGGCCGAAGTAAAAATATTTGTTTTTTAAGAGAGGTGCGAAAAAACGAAAATGCACTCCCGCATCCTTCAATTCCCTGACAAAAACTTTAGGAAGACCCTGTGATGCATAAGCATCAACAAGAAGGTAGACCCTTACTTTTCTGGATGCAGCTGCTTTTAATGCAGCAGCAACCAGCTGGCCCGTTTCGTCATCATCAAAAATATAGGTCTGAAGATGAATGTAATGTTTAGCCTGTTCTATTAATTCAAGAAGCAGATTGAAATATTCATTTCCACCTTTTACTAATCGGACTCTGTTTTGGTCAGAATATTTGGAACTTGGCTTTCGCCTCAACGAAGACTTCAGTCGGTCCGCAATATCTTTGGTCTTTACCCTAATGGCCATGGTGAGGTGAAATCTAGAATCCGGTTAAGGTAATAAAACTTTTTACTTTGTAAAACAGATCCGGACACGAAAGACTGGTTATGGTTTAACCCAACACTTCAAATAAAAGCATATGCGTTTGCAGCAGGTAGTCCGGATTGTGTTCACCCGATTTTCTGTCTTACCAGCTATGTCGAATTGACCATCAATATGTTTTGAGGATTTATTTTGATTGCCTTCCTGATGATCACAGCATACTATGGAGGTTCAATCATATGCTTTGAACGAGTGGATGCCTGACTTGATTTTTCGCTTTAAAGCTGAAGTTTTCTAAAAACCATAACTTCAGCTTTATGAAATTATTGATCTATTTGTCGTTGCAAATGATTGTGCTACTATCCTGTAACCAGACTCCCCAAATTCCAGATTCCGGTGTCCCCTGGGCACTGGCGGCAGACCGAAAAAATCATGTTTCTGAGATAGAGTATAGGCTATTGTTTGACATACCTGATTCCAAAACTGAAGCTGTACCGGCTCAGGAAGTGATGCATTTCAGGTTTTCCGGAAATACGGATCTCTTTCTCGATTTTAAAGAAAAGCCGGAAAATCTGAAAAGGATAATAATTAATGGTCAGGAAGCTCCCATCGGTATCACCAATGAGCATATCATGTTGCCCAGAGCATATCTGCAAGAGTATAATAAAGTGGATATTGAATTTGTTGCCGGTAATTTATCCCTCAATCGCAATGACGAATATCTCTATACATTGTTAGTGCCTGATCGTGCCCGGACAGTTTTTCCCGTCATGGATCAGCCCAATCTTAAAGCCAGGTATCGACTGACGCTTCAACTACCCGTTGATTGGGAAGCAGTGACCAATGCCCCGGTTGAATCAGTGCATTTAGATCAAGGCCTGAAGACTATCACATACAGTGAGACAGAGCCTGTTGCATCCTACCTGTTTGCATTTGCCGCCGGACGATTTAAAAAACTGACTGGCAAAGAGGGAGATATGACCATGTATTACCGGGAAAGTGATTCGTTAAAGGTGGCTCGCAATGCCACGGAAATCTTCGATCTTCACCTTAGTGCAGTCGAGTGGCTGGAACAGTATACCGGCATTAAATATCCTTTTCAAAAGTTTGATTTTGTCCTAATCCCCGCTTTCCAGTACGGAGGCATGGAGCATCCCGGCTCTATCTTTTACAGGGAAAATGCTCTCATGCTTGATAAATCGGCTTCCATCAATCAGAAATTGCGGAGAGCCAGTCTAATTGCCCATGAAACCGCCCATATGTGGTTTGGCGATCTGGTAACGATGGCCTGGTTTGATGATGTATGGCTCAAAGAGGTATTTGCCAATTTTATGGCTGCTAAAATCATCAATCCTTCGTTTCCTGAGATCAATCACGATCTCCGTTTTTTACTTTCCCATTATCCGGCAGCTTATGAAGTTGATCGCTCTCAGGGTACCCATGCCATTCAACAGCCATTAGATAATCTGCAAAATGCCGGATCACTATATGGGTCTATTATTTATCAGAAAGCTCCCATCGTCATGCGAAACCTGGAGACCATTATTGGGGAGGAACAGTTTCAAAAGGGATTGCAGGATTATCTGCACACCTATGCCTATAAAAATGCTACCTGGGATGATCTCATTGGTATATTGGAAAAATATACCAGTCAGGATCTTGATCAGTGGAACGGGGATTGGGTGAAAACCGGCGGAATGCCGGTGATCCGGGTGACCCGCGATGCTGACATGATGCAATACCAGGTGCAAGCTTCAGATCATGGGCAAACATGGCCGCAAAAACTAAAAGTCCTTGTCGGTCGGGATAGCTTTGATTTCCATTTAAATGAATCTTATCGGCATCAGGTCTCTAATGGAGATGTGCTAATAAATTCTGATGGAAGAAGCTACGGATTCTTTGAGCTGGATCCCTCCCTGGAGTCGGAATTGGCCAAATCCCTGACATCATCAGATGAACTGATCCGGGCATCTTTCTGGATAATGAACTGGGAGATCTTCCTGCACAATTTTTATACCCGGTCTGACTTTCCCGACCAACTGATTGGTGCGGTCAGAAATGAAGACAATCCCCTCATCCTTGACTACTTAATGGGTTGTTTACAGACGGTTTATTGGAATTTTCTTTCAGAAAACCAAAGAATTTTGTTGCAGGAAACCCTGGAAAATGTGCTTTACCGGGGTATGACAGAGAGTGATGATCCTTCTCTCCAGAGAATTTTTTACGAGGGATACTCTGCAATTGTCCAAAGCGATTCAGGTGTGAAAAATTTGCACAGGCTGTGGTCTGAAGAACTTAAAGAATTCGCATTACCTCTGTCGGAAAATGATAAAATCCGGCTGACTTTGCAGTTGGTGATCCGGGAAGTGTCCGGTGCACAAGAAATTATAAAGACCCAACTTGTTCAGGTCCTAAACCCGGATAACAAACGGAGACTCGAATTTCTACTTCCGGCCGTGGCTGGTGATGAGACTATTAGGGATTCATTTTTTCAATCTTTATTGGAGGTGGAAAATCGTGATCAGGAGCCCTGGGTCAGTGAAGCCCTTTCCTATCTCCATCATCCATTACGCTCCGGAAGAAGTCTTCGATACCTGAAAGCCGGACTGGAAATTATCGAAGAAATTAAAGAGACCGGAGATATCTTTTTTCCTAAAGCCTGGCTGGATGCCATGCTGGGAGGTCACCACTCGGAGGAGGCAGCCGGAATTGTACGGAATTTTCTGGAACAGCATCCGGATCTTCCAACCGATCTGCGAAATAAAATCCTGCAATCAGCAGATGTTTTGTTCAGGATCAATAAAAGAAATTGAATTGGGACACCTCTATTTATCTCTGAATGAAGAAATTTTCGAAGAAAATTGTTTTTACCATGAACGGGGTTAATAGTGGTGCCCTATATATAGTAGATCCTTATTCATTTCTTTCTTTTTTGAGTACAGGAAGAAATTTTTCCGGCTATCATTTAGATTAATAAGAATTACTTCATACCTTTTGACGAATTAAACCGATTAGAGAAATTGCAGGTATCAGGCACTGCTTCAAGCATCATTCATTCGAAGGGATTTGGAAAAACATTACGGGAAGACAACTGGTGGTTGTATCCTGGTATAGTGCTCTTTGGATTGACCACCTTTCTCGTATATGGATTTTGGTCTGCCTGGCAGGCTGATTTTTATTGGTATAGTGCGGGTGAAACAGGATTTGGGGGTTATCTGGCTCCTTTTTATTCTCCCCTGCTTTTTATCAAAGAAGGTGTGGAAGGTGCTGCTCCCATGAGCCACTCGATATTTGGAGCCTGGCCTGCATGGTGGCCTGAATGGATCCCACCTTCACCATCGCTGTTGATTCTCGCCATTCCAGGTATATTCAGATTTACCTGCTATTATTATCGAAAAGCATATTACCGGGCTTTTACGGGAACACCTCCGGCATGTGCCGTTGGAGCCTTACCCCGAAAAGGTAAATCCGGTTATATGGGAGAGACTGGTCTGATGCGAATTCAAAATATTCACCGGTACACGATGTACTTCGCCATGTTGTATATCCTGGTCTTTTTTTATGATGCTTATTTATCATTCTTCCGCGGTGGAATACCAGGAGTAGGAGTAGGCAGTATATTGTTATTGGGCAATCCCATTCTACTGGCTTGTTATGCCTTTGGTTGTCATTCAATCAGGCATCTGTTAAGTGGTAGGCTGGATTGTTATTCCTGCAGCATGATTGGACAGACTTCGCATAAAGGAGGCAGGGTTGTAACCTGGCTTAATCAGCGACATGAAATGTTCGCCTGGCTGAGTCTGATCTGGATTATGGCAGCTGATTTCTATATCCGCATGGTTTCTATGGGATACTTCACGGATCTTAATACCTGGGATGGGTAAAACAAGACACAAACTATGTTGGATGTTTCAGAAATAAAGGTCGTAGAGCATGACATCATTATCATTGGTGCCGGTGGTGCCGGATTGAGTGCAGCTATTGAGGCATCCGCTAATGGAATGTCCACGGCTATCGTCACAAAATCCCTATTGGGGAAAGCCCACACGGTGATGGCGGAAGGTGGAATTGCGGCTGCTCTAGCGAATGTGGATGCTCGTGATCACTGGAAAATGCATTTTCGGGATACGATGCGGGGTGGAAAATTCCTCAATGTCTGGCGAATGGCAGAGCTTCATGCCCGAATTGCTCCGGAGAGAGTGCGGCTGCTTGAGGAATGGGGAGCAGTCTTTGACCGGACCCAGCAAGGACTAATTAATCAAAGAAATTTCGGTGGACACCGGTATCCGCGGCTGGCGCATGTGGGTGACCGTACCGGACTGGAAATGATCCGGACCTTGCAGGATTATGGTATCCATCAGGGTATTGATGTCTATATGGAGTGTACGGCTCTGGATTTACTTAAAAATGAGCATGGAGCCGTATGTGGATTGGTGGGGCTTTGGCGTGAAACCGGAAACTTTGTCATTATCAAAGCTAAATCCATCATTCTTGCAACAGGAGGTGGAGGCAGGGCCTGGGAAGTTACTTCAAATTCCTGGGAATATACAGGTGATGGTTATGCCATGGCCTATGAGGCAGGAGCGGAACTGATGGATATGGAATTTACCCAATTTCACCCCACCGGTATGGTCTGGCCCCTTTCGGTCAAAGGCACCCTGGTGACTGAAAGTGTTCGTGGAGAGGGCGGTATTCTATTGAATAGTGAGGGTGACCGATTTATGTTTAAATATATTCCGGAAAGATTTCTTTCGGAGACAGCCGATACGATCGAAGAAGCAAACCGCTGGTTGAAGGGTGATCCTTCAGCACGAAGACCACCGGAACTCCTTACCCGTGACGTGGTAGCCAGGGCTATTAACGCGGAGGTAAAAGCAGGAAGGGGTTCGACACATGGGGGTGCCTACCTCAATATTGCAACCCAGCGGTCAGCGGAAGACATCAAAAAGAAACTGCCATCCATGTATCATCAATTCAAGGTTTTGGCAGAACTCGATATTACAAAAGAACCCATGGAAGTAGGACCTACCTGCCATTATTTTATGGGTGGAATCCGGGTTGAAGCAGACACGACCATGAGTGCAGTTCCAGGATTGTTTGCCTGTGGTGAATGCGCTGCCGGGATGCATGGAGCAAATCGACTGGGAGGAAATTCATTATCGGATCTTCTGGTTTTTGGCTATCTCTCCGGTAAGAATGCAGCCGGGTACGCACAGAAAACTTCCGGGCATTCGGAAATAGACCAGGAACGGGTAAGAGAGATCGTGCAAAATGCCACCGGCATACTAAATCGAGAAGTTGGAACCAATCCCTACCTCTTACACGAAGAACTGGAGAAAAACATGCAAAGGAATGTAGGCATCATCCGAACGGAAGACGAATTAAAAGCCGGAATCGAACAAATTGAAAGGATCCGGGAAGAGGCGGGGAAGGCCAAAGCAAAGGGAGCCAGCCAGTTTAATCCCGGATGGCATGAAGCATTGGCCCTGCGGAACCTATTGATTACAGCCGAGGCGGTAGGCAAGGCAGCTCTGATAAGAGAAGAGAGCCGGGGTGCCCATACCCGGTCGGATTTTCCGGGCGAACTGGAGCAATGGCTTAAATATAATATTGTGATCAGGAAGGGAGCTCAGGGGAGGATGGAATTGCATAAGGAAGAAAGACCGGCTCCTGATCCGGAACTGGAACGCATTGCCAGGTCGACAATGGAAGGTCTGGAATTGGAGATCGCTGCGGAAATGAAACGACAGAAATCCTGAACCCATTCATTAGATAATTAGTCGAAGTAATTATGGCGAAACGAAACTTTCAAATCTACCGGGGAGACAATGAAACAGGAACGCTGGAGGACTACGAGGCGGAAGTATCCGAGGGGATGGTCGTCCTGGATGTCATCCATCGTATCCAGGCAGATCAGGCTAATGATCTGGCTGTAAGATGGAATTGCAAAGCAGGCAAATGCGGTTCATGCAGTGTGGAAATTAATGGAAAACCGAAGTTAGCCTGTATGACTCGGATGAATGAGTATAAACCTGATGAAACCATCAGGGTCACTCCGATGAAGACCTTCCCGGTTATAAAGGATCTCGTGTGTGATGTATCCTGGAATTATAAACAAAACCAGCGAATCAAGCCGGTTAGAATGGCTCCGGAAGCAAAAAGTGAAAGAGGATATGTCATGTATCAACAGGATGTCGACCGGATTCAGGAATTCCGAAAATGCATCGAATGTTTCTTGTGTCAGAATGTTTGCCACGTTCTCCGCGATCATGACAAAATGGATTCTTTTATCGGACCCCGTTTTATGATCCGGGTTGCCGGTCTCGAAATGCATCCGCTGGATACAGAGGATAGAATACCGGAGTTGAAAAAGGAATTTGGATCGGGTATGTGCAACATCACCAAATGTTGCACGGTGGTTTGTCCGGAACACATCCAGATTACTGACAACGCAATTATTCCGCTCAAAGAACGGGTGGTCGACCGTTATTACGATCCGGTGACCATTATCGGCCGGAAATTATTTGGGAAAAGGAAAAAGAAATATCCTCCGCATGTAAAAGGGTCTTAATTAGAAGGCATTTACAGGAATTTCTTGTCACGAGGTGACTTGTTACACATCCAGCAAAGGTTCAACTGTATCTTCTTCGGGAGATGGCTCCAGCTTAAATTCCGACAGGGTTCGGACACAGGCATTCCATCTTAATACAACATCCTGGTTATCAATCGGACGCACTTTTTCCGCCTTTTCATAGAAATCCATCGCTTTCCGATAATACTGATAGGCAATATAGCGAACTCTCGGCCCGGTTTTCCCCAGAGATGCCTTACCGGATCTTTCAGCAACCAGCCCCCGGTAATATAATCTCTCATATTCATCGGTTAGACGGGCACATAATTCTCGGGCTTCAAATATGCGGTCCATAATAGGAAATTGGTCCGTCATCGCCAAAATCAGATTGATTTGTGCCTGGTGGTGGTCAGGCTGTACCTCCAGGATATCCCGGCAAATACTTTCAGTCTGCCAGGGTTGATTTAATAAACGGTAATGCTTAGCTTTTTCAAGCGCATTGGGTATAGCGTCAATCGATAGCGGTTTTAATTCAAACATAAAGAAGTTTTTAAAAATGGCCGGCGTACCTGCAAATTGCAGTAGAGTATTCTGTAGGATGCCAGTATGGAATATACAAATTTTGATTGAAAAAGGAAAATTGTTGTCGCAGAACTAAGTTTCAGAAGTCGGAAGTCGGAAGTCGGGAGCCGGAAGTTAGGGTCGGGAAATTCCTGCCTTGCGGTGTCGCACCTCGCAGGGGTGACAACGCTTTCAGATGCATGGGTAGCGCCGCAGTGAAATTCTTCGCTAACGAAAAGCTGTCACCCCCTCAGAGGTGCGACAGCTTATTTCTGCGCTGCATGTCGCACCTCAAAAGGATGACAACGCTTTGTGTTGATTAATCATTTTTTAGCACATCTACCGGATTGAGACTTGCTGCCCGGTAGGTAAGAAAGATGATAGCAAACGTAGCGATAAACAGGCACATAAGTCCTGAACCCAGAAAATGGACCACTCCGGGATTTATTCGATAGGCAAAATTTTCAAGCCAACTTTGGGCAATCCCATAGGCCGCAAAGCCACCTACCACAAAACCAAAAAGCATGATCCAAAGATATTGCCGGTGCAGATGAAACATCAATTGCCGGATATTTGCTCCCAGCGTTTTCCGAATGCTGATCTCGGTGGTTTTTTGTTCAATAATAAAAAGCATCATTCCATACATTCCGGTGGTGGTGATAAACAACAGTATGATGGTCATTATTCGAACAAACCAATCTAACTGTCGTTCCGTCCGGTAGGCATTGGTCATCATTTGATCCAGAAACGCATAGTCAAAGGTCTCCCCGGCTTCAAATTCAGCCCATTTATTCTTCAGGTTTAATAAAATGGGTTGAACATTTCCCTGTGTACGAATTGCCAGGGTATTTTTTGGTGCTTCCGGAACAATCTGCCAGATCATGGGGGCAATATCCTGATGAAGCGATTGAAAGTGATAATCTGCCACCACTCCGATAATTTTGGACAAGGTTGTGTCCCTTGCAATTTTTTGTACCGAAGTACCAATTACATTCTTTCCGGGAACCAACCCCAGATGCTCTACCGCTTTTTCATTTATAATCATCGCTTGTTGAATATCTGAGTTGTTTACAGCAGAAAAATTCCGGCCTCCCACAAGATTTACCTGGTAGGTTTCTAAAAAATCAGCATCGACATAGTTGATATCCAATAAAAAGCTTTGATTGTTGCTGTCTGGTAAGACCGAAAAATTTGCCTGAGTGTGCATCCCGTAAATTCCTGAGGTAGAAGCCGACATAGCCATGACTCCGGGCACCTGCCGGAGTGTTTCTTTCAATGCCGGAATTTTATTTTGCATTTGTGGTGCGGCGATATCGACCATGATGATATTCTCCCGGTTGAATCCGGGATCTTTTTCTTTCATATAATGCATTTGATCAAAAACGATCCAGGCCGTTATTAAAAAAAATACGGAAATCGTGAACTGAAATCCCAGAAGAATTTTCTTAAAATCATACTGTTGATTAAAGAATTTTAATTTCTTTTTTAAAACGGCAACCACCGACATCCGGGAAACCACAAATGCGGGATATGCTCCCGACAAGATCGAGATGATGATTGTACAGAGAACAATAAAACCGGCTGATCGAAACCAAGGTAAAAATCCGGTTTCCGGATCCATTTCGAGCCACTCGTCTATTTGACTATGGATGATTGCGGTGACAATAACCGATAAAAGAATAGTGCCGGAAATCAAAAGGAATGTTTCAATTAACTGTTGTCGGGCGATTTGCCCGGGAGAAGATCCCAGGATTTTCCTTACAGCTATCTCCCGGGATCGTTTTATACTCAAGGCCGTACTGATATTGACATAATTAATTATAGCAATAATCAAGGCTAGTAAGGCAAGAGTGATCAGGCTATAAATGGTTTTTTTATTGCCTTTCCTTCCTGAATCAAATTGAAAACTTTGTTCAAAATAAATATCCCGTAAATACAATGCTTGAAATGACATGACTCTTTGCAAGTTTTCGGGTACTTTATTTCTAACAAAATCATGCAGGTATTTCTTTAATGTGCTTTGATCGGTTTCCGGCCCTAATTTAACGTAGGTGAAAAGACCCGGAATGATTGATGCATATCCCGGACGAAATGTGTGGGCTATCTGATCCATATTTGCTAGAATAGTAAAATTAATACTGGAATTTGAAGGTGGATTTTCCACAACGCCCTGTACGGTAACCATCTTTTCCTGGCCTGCTACATGAATTTTTAGAACGGACCCCACTGCACTTTGTCCGGGAAAATATTTTTCTGCGACTTCACGGGTAATGACAATATCTTCGGACCTTTTGAGAATATGATCCCGGTCACCTTCAATTAAATTAAATGAAAAAACATTAAAAAAGGCCGAGTCAACATAGGTGATCAGGCCTTCATCAAACCGTACCTCTCCCAGATCAATGGTTGTTGGCATTGCACGTATCCGTACCATATGAGATATATCGGGATAAAGACTCTGAATATCCGGACCCACATCAAAAGCGGTTGCAGCATATTTGGTACTTTGATTGGGTAAGTCGATTAGGGTATTGATACGGACGATCCGGTTTGCCTCGTGATGAAAACCGTCGATGGACAAATGATACCAGACATATCGTGTGATCAGAAAGAATGCGGTGGTGGCAAGAAAAAGTCCGCAAATACTAATCAGAAAGGGTATCCGGAATCTGTTCAGCGTACGCCAGGCGAGTTTGATGTAGGTATTTAACACTTTAAAGGTTCGGTCAGTGAATTACCCTACAAGGATGAAGAAGGACAAACTATTTGGTGTATGAGATAGTTTTTTATTTTACAATATAGGTCGACTTCAACACAACCTGATGGTCATTAGCCCGCACCCGGAAAAGATATATTCCTCCCGGCAAAGACGCTTGCGGTTTCCAGGAAATCACTTCTCTGATACCTTTCAATAGATGTTGATCATTGCCTTGACCATATAAATTCTGATAAAACCTAAAAACTAAAAAACTATTTCAGTGCTGTATCAACAACTTCCTGGGCCTGTTCAATAATGGTGTTCAAATGATCCGTACCTAAAAAACTCTCTGCATAAATTTTATAAATATCTTCTGTTCCGGAAGGTCTTGCCGCAAACCAACCATTTTCGGTGACTACTTTTACACCTCCAATTGGCGCATTATTCCCAGGTGCATGGGTAAGGATATTTACAATTTTTTCTCCGGCCAGTTCCTGATGAATTATTTGGGCTGCGGTGAGTTTTTTGAGTTTATCCTTTTGTTCAGGTGTCGCTTTAGCTTCGATCCGGTCGTAAAAAGGTTCACCGAATTCTTTCGTTAGTTCGCTATAGATTTCACCAGGATCGCGTTCCATGATGCTGGTGATTTCGGCCGAAAGCAATGCAAGGATAAAACCATCTTTGTCTGTAGTCCAGACACTGCCGTCGAAGCGGGAAAACGAGGCACCGGCACTTTCTTCTCCTCCAAAACACAGGGAGCCATCGAAGAATCCATCTACAAACCATTTTAAACCGACCGGAACTTCATAGAGAGGTCTTCCAAGTTTGGCAGTGATCCGGTCAATGAGTTTTGTAGTAACAACTGTTTTTCCCACTCCGGCACTTTTACTCCATAGGGGCCGATGCTGCAGAAGATAAAAAATCGCCACAGACAAATAATGATTGGGATTCAACAACCCGGCACTTTTGGTGACTATACCATGACGATCATGATCCGTATCGCAGGCAAAGGCAATATCAAAGCGATCTTTGATGTCAATCAGTCCCTGCATAGCATAGGAAGAGGATGGATCCATCCGTATTTGACCATCCCAATCAACCGTCATGAAACTGAAAGTGGGATCGACAATCTTATTGACTACCGTTAAATTAAGCTTATACTGTTCAGCAATGGGCTCCCAGTAATGAACTCCAGCACCACCCAACGGATCAACACCCATTTTAATCCCGGAATTCCGAAGACTTTCCATGTCAACAATATTGACAAGATCCTTCACATAATGATTGACATAATCAAAACGATGGGTTGTCTCCGCCCGTAGCGCTTTTTCCAATGAAATTCTTTTCACTTCTTTTAGCCCCTGCTCCAGTAATTCGTTGGCTTTCTTTTCAATCCAATCCGTCACTGCTGTCCCGGCTGGTCCTCCATTGGGTGGATTGTATTTATACCCACCATCTTCCGGTGGATTATGCGATGGAGTAAGCACAATACCATCCGCAGACGCGATTTTATGCGTGAGATTATACGTTAAAATCGCATGAGAGATAGCCGGTGTTGGTGTATACTCATCCTGGACCGCGATCATTACATCGACACCATTGGCGGCCAATACTTCCAGCGTGGTGGCAAAAGCCGGTTCGGAGAGTGCATGGGTATCAAACCCCAGAAAAAGAGGTCCGGTTATTTTTTGCTCTTTGCGGTACAGGCAAAGGGCCTGAGTCATTGCCAGAATATGATGTTCGTTAAACGAATTTTTTATAGATGACCCCCGATGACCGGAGGTCCCAAAAGCAATCCGCTGTTCTGATATTGAAGGATCAGGTATCCCGGTATAATAAGCGGTGATCAGTCTGGGGATATTTGTCAGTATTTGCGGTTCGGCCCGTTTTCCGGCACGTGGAGATATTTCCATTTTTCAGTAATGTATCCTAAGGATATAAAAATTTCCGGACATCATTACAGCACTGGGGTTGGAAGTTAGCTTAGGGCAACGAGATTTTGTCCTTGTCACCGAACCTCGGCATGTCTCAATGAAAAGGTCATCATGCCGCTGGTCTGTTATGATTCGGTGTAAATTTCAGGGCCCTGATGCACATTAACCAGAAATTTCTTTTATTCAGAAATATTTGAACCTTCCTGTATATCCTTTGATAGCAGGTTGAGTCAACACTCTAATATCAGTCCGTTTTTACTTTCCTCCGATTCTCGTTTTAATTTCGATCACGCCAGATGATGCCATCGAACCATAGGTGTTCAGTTCCGACGGTTGACTTAGTAGTCTTATATTGGTTACATCGGCCATATTTACTGCCTGGTTTGTTTGATAGTAATTGTTGCCCAGGGGAAATCCATTCAGCAAAATCAAATGCGATCATCTTAAGCGTTGGCCTTGAGTCGAAATCATTTTTTACTAGTGCAACATTTCCGAAGTAAATGATATTATGGACGAGATTGTTTTTTGTCAGGTCGAAGAAGCGATACTGCATATAGCCGTAGCTATATAAGGATTTCGATGATGAAGAGATGGCGAAAAAGAAACCGTCCTTAGTATCAGGTATTTCGGAAATGATGCACTAGAGGTCTTAGGTGAACATTGCTGCGTATTGTTAGAATCTAAAGTGTCCTCTATAAGGAAAGGTACCAGACTCTATGTCGTCCTTAAAATCCAATCGGCCCTCAACACCATCAAAAACTCCAGTTCCGCTGCCACTTACAATGGGATGCTGACAACGTCCAAAGATTTCTGCGCCTAAAAAATGACCGTCCTCAGCGCAACCTTCGAACTTCGCCCGAAATTGATACGTGGTCCAGAAAGTACCGGCGTCCCCATTGTAGGTACCCACAAAATATTCTCTTCCTTCCTCACGATAGGTACCACTCGGCGAACACTCGTAGCTGTCCACAAAAGCATAGAGGCAACCTTCGAGATCCCCGGACAAAAGTAAGGCGAAATCCGCGCCCTCACTGGGATAATCGCATTGAGCCTCAGTGGCATAATAACCTATTCCGCCAATCTGCGTCGCTCCAAAATTTGACCGTGAATCTAAACTTAAATCCGTCTTTGGATTTACAACATCCTGACTGATATAGTTCGCCTTATCGCAGCCCACAATGAGTAAAGGCAAACAAGCAATTAATAAATGAAGTAGTTTCATTTTCATGATAATAATTTTTAAATGTGATAAATAAACTGTTTTACGATGGACGATATTAGAGCATCAAAAAGCCGGAGCATCATTGGTTTCCAGCTATGTGATGCTTGTTCCTATTGGTGTTACTAGCTTGTTATCTCTGATTTTTCATGATCAAACTTCGACCTGACAAACTTATACAGCATGGAGTTTTCTCCCTTTCTACATGATTGCAAAGTCTTTCTATATTGTTGCAATCCTGATAAAATCAGCTAGTGTAGTGTCCCATAAGTATGTTTACAGAAGAAGCTTGGTATTTTTTGGCATATTGAAGAAGCAAAACCGAGCATAGCCATAGCTACGTGAGGCTTTTGATGATGATAAGATGACGAAAAAGACCTCCTTATGGTGTAAAGCTATTTATCGGACAATACACTAGTTACGACTGTCACTAGGGCTTTCGCCAAAGGTTTGCCTGAACATTTGAGAAAAGTAGACCGGAGATTTAAAGCCGACCTGGTAGGCAATTTCTGAGATGGTGAGGTGGGTGGAAGCCAATATTTTTTTTGCTTCCTGCAACCGGATAGTACGGATAAAAATAGCAGGGGACATGCCCGTTACAGCTTTGATCTTGCGATGTACTTGTGATCGACTGAGGTGGAGTTTTTCGGAAAGTTCTTTCAGGGAAAAGTTATCATCTTCCAATTCTGCCATTACAATAACCCTGGCTCTAGTGAGAAAGGGATCTTCTTCCACTACATTTGTATCAGTGGGCGGATCGATGAAAAGTTGTTCGCTGTATTTCTTTTGCAGGGTATTTCGAAGTTCAAATAATTGATGCAACCGTATCAACAATTCCTGCTTTTCAAAGGGTTTGGCAAGATAAGCATCTGCCCCCCTGGCCAAACCGGCCAAACGATCCTCAATCGTTACTCTGGCTGTGAGCATAATGATCGGTATGTGGTTGGTTCTTTCATCCGTTTTCAAGGTAGCACAAACTTCGAAACCATCTTTTTCCGGCATCATCACATCACAGATGATAAGGTCCGGTATTTTTTCAAAGGCCATGTCGATGCCGTCCCTACCGTTGACTGCAAACATATATTGATATTTTCCTTGCAGGCAAGTGCCTATATATTGGGCAACATCAACATGGTCTTCAATTATCAAAACCAGTGGCAAATTTCCTTCGCCGTGGGATGATTCTTCCTGAAAATTGTGATATGAAGGACTTAGGGCAGGGCTGAGCGGACTTATCATTGCTGGACTTTCTGCCAAAATGGCTTTTCTATGGATGGGAAGGTGAACGATAAATTCACTTCCTTTCCCCAGCTCGCTTTCTACCTGGATCGTGCCCTTCATCAATGCTACCAATTCTTTAGTCAGGGCCAAACCGATCCCTGTTCCCTGGTATCGTCGAACAGAAGAATGGTCTGCCTGATAGAATCTGTCAAAAACGAAGAGTATTTCTTCGGGAGTGATACCGATGCCATTATCTTTTACGGAGATGGATAAATAGACTGCATCTGCCGATAAGCAAACCATCACTTCACCTCCTTCGGGCGTAAATTTGATCGCGTTGGACAGTAAATTTGAAACAATAATGGCCAGTTTATCCGCGTCAAAATCCATAACCAGGGTTTGCTCCGTAGCCTGAATAGGTAAATTGATGTGTTTTTCTGCGGCCAGTGAATGAAAACTTTCTGTCAAATATTTGATAAAAGTTATCACATCCGCTTGTTGGAGTTTCAATTCCAAATTACCGCTATCGATCTTTGCCAGATCTAACATTTCATTGACCAGGTGCAATAGATGTTCACTATTGCGTTCAATCATTTTAAGTGGTCGCAAAATCTTGGCCGATTGTTGTACTGTAGTTTCCGCTTTTAAATTCTCCGTCATCCCCAGGATGACCGTCAATGGTGTACGAAATTCGTGGGTGATGTTATTATAAAGATTGGTTTTGAGTTGATTGATTTCCTGCAGGCGTATACTTTTCTGCACTGCTAAGGTTCTGGAAAGTTGAAAATGATAGAACCAATAACTGATGCCGGCTATCAAAGCCATGGAAAACGTATAAAACCACCAGCTTTTCCACCAGGCAGCATGAATTTGGAAAGGCAAAGTGAGTGCTTCTTCGGTCCAAACGCCATCACTGTTTGCTGCTTTGACTTCAAAAGTATATTCACCCGGTTCCAGATTGGTATATTGTACAGACCGTTGGGTTCCGGCATCCATCCAGTCTTTGTCGAAAGGGCTCAATTTATACTGATATTTATTCCGGCCCGGGTCACCGAAATGCAGCCCTACATAGGCTATATTAAAATCATTTTGTCGGCTGGTAAGGTGTAGCTTTTTAAGTTTTCCTACTTCGTCTTTTCCCAAAGGAAAGGATTCACCCGATATTTGCAATTGCTTAAAAGCTAAGTCAGGCGGCACAGGATTACCTTCCACTTCTTCCGGATAAAAAGCAACCATACCTTCATCCGCGCCAAAGAAGAGTTGACCATCCCTGCTTTTGAGATGAACAGGATGGAAGAATCCCCTTGGCATGCCGCCGTTAACAAATGTTTTGGTGCGGGCATCAA
>JBGTCB010001155.1:0-2596 GCA_041748995.1 Saprospiraceae bacterium
GGACTGGGAAGGACTGCAGGAATCTTTGGCATAGACAGGGGAATTTCTTTGCAACGGGATTATCCTGCAATAGGTCTTAATCAATACCGTGATGACGGTATCTATGGGAGGTATATGGGTGATGGTTATGCTGCTGTTTGGGAGCACATACACGATGATGTTTCGCAGGCAAAAGGCTTGAGTTATTCGATCTTTCCTTCAGGCATTGCCAATGCAACTATTACATCTGCGACAAAACTTTGGGACTTCAGTATTAATAACCGGTTTAAAATTCTTTCCACCGGTGCGGGTCGCAGCGGCATTCTTGATGTAGGAAGAGGTACGGGTAATGAAGGCACTGCCGTATTTATAGGTACAGAATTCAGGTCACATTTTAATTATTCCACTTCAGAGCATACTTATATACGTGGTGGCAAATTTTCCAGTCATGTGATTTTAAATGATATACCCAATGGCAATGTGGTTTTTGGGAATGGCTCCACCACGGTAGGGATCAACACGAATTATTATGTGCCTCCCACTACGCTGGAAGTGCGACAAAGCAACGGTGGGATGGAACTGACCAATGCCTCATATCCCAACCTGGCCTGGGAGTGGCGTGTAGCCAACGGTTCTCCAGCCAACTTTTACCTCTATTATGCCAATAGTGTTCGCACCTATTTTTCATACACTGACGGTGCCCTGCACCCGATTTCCGATGCCCGTATTAAAACGAATGTGCAGGCTTTATCTTCTTTGTTAGATCAGCTGATGCAATTGCGGCCGGTAACTTACATGATGAAAGATGCTGTTGAGGGACAGGGTCGTAGCATCGGTTTTCTGGCGCAACAGGTTCAAACATTATTTCCCTTACTCGTTGCCAATCACATGGATGACGAAAATGATCTGCTTGGTTTGAACTACTATGGTTTTAATGTGCTGGCCATTAAGGGGATCCAGGAAGAACAGGTGCAATTGGATGATCTTGAGAAGGAGTTGATCGCTGTTGATCAGCGGATGAAGAGAATTGAACAACAGCTATCTTCTCATAAACATTAAAGTAGTATGTCATGAGAATGATTTCAACATTGATATTCTTAGCCCTTGGGTTGCTTGCCAATGCACAAACTGTTGCAAAAATGGAAGTAGAAGGTGTGATAGGTTCAGGACCTACGGTTGGATTGTTTGGAAGCACTGCCAATGGAGTTTCGTTGCAGCGCAACGGGCCCAGGTTGGGTTTTAATCAATATAGGGACGATTTCATACCCGGTGGCCAGGGAAAATACATAGCCAATGGTTTTGCAGCTATCCAATATTTGGACATCAATACCGGCAGTTGTGCCTTCGATATGTTTCCCAGTGGGACAGCTAATAGCTACACGCCTGCTGGTATCCGTGGTATTACCATAGCCAACAATGGTAATACTTCTATCCGCACCAACGAAAATGGCGCTACTTTAAACATTGGCCGAGGTGATGGCATTGATGGAAGTGCAGTTTTTACCGGACCAAGCTACTGGTCGCATTTCCACTACCATATCGGTGAAGATACCTACATAAGGGCAGGCATTGATGGTGGAACAGTTTATATCAACAAAACAACCAACAGCTCTGTGTTGATGGGTACAACCTCTACCCACCTTGGCATCAATAGCCCCAACCCTTTTTATACGATCGAGGTTTATCAGCCACACGGTCAAAAAGCCTTTGGATTAGTCGATGCCTTCAATTATCGCTGGTCAATGGCAGCTAATTTTATAAATACCCTGAATCATGGCACCGGGATTGCGTTAGATTTTTATTATAACAATACTGGTCGCGGACGGTTTCAGTTTTGGGATGGTAACTATATAGTGCTAAGTGATGAAAGGATTAAAAAAGACATCCGGGATTTAGACCCCGTCCTGGATAAGTTGAAAAAACTGAACCCTGTTTGCTACGAAATGTCTCGCAATAATCCTAATAGCAGTCAGACCATTGGATTGGTGGCCCAGGACGTACAACCACATTTTCCGGCACTGGTGCATCAAATTGTAGATCATAACCGGGATGGTAAACCCATCAAGGATGCGCTGGTGATGGACTATAGCAGCTTTGGAGTGATAGCGATAAAGGCGCTGCAGGAACAGGAAGAACAGATTCTGGAGTTGCAAAAACAAAAACAGGAATTGCTGGAGAGATTGAAGCAATTAGAAGTGTCATTACAAATGCAGTAATTCGAAAGTCGGGCCATTGAGCCAACCGCTGTATTAAGCTTTGTCTCTCACCTGTCCACGCATCAGTTGCAGCAGTATCAAGATTCACCAAATTCAGTAAAAGAAGGTCATTCTGAAATTATACAAATTTGATTGAATATCCATAAATTTGGCTCAGTCATCTTCTTATCTTTATATCAAACCTAAGCCATGAGATACTTTTCATCATTCCTGGTCTGAGTTGCTCCATAGGGTAATAAAGTAATATGACTAAAACAAAAATTTCCGGCATTGCACCCTACTTTATTGTACAGAATGTTCCCGCTGCTTTGAGGTTTTATCGTGACCAACTCGGGTTCGATATTACATTTCAAGGACCCACGGAAGACGATATCTTCTTCGGAATTGTGCAACGCGGTGCT
>JBGTCB010001156.1:0-6840 GCA_041748995.1 Saprospiraceae bacterium
CTTGTTTTTCCATAGGATATACCAGGCGGCATCCATTGATAAATTCACCTTTATTTTGAGCCAATGCCTCATAAAACTTTGGCATATCTTCCGGTGGTGTTGTTAAATCAGCATCGAGAATCATCAACACCTCTCCCCTGGCCTGGTCAAAAGCCTCTCGAACGGCATTTCCTTTTCCTTTGCCTGACTGCTGCATCAACACAATATTTCGATCAGAATATTTAGCCTGTATCCGTTTCATTTCTTCATAGGTGCCATCAGAAGAATGACCTTCTATAAAAATGAATTCCTGCCAGATACCAAATGCCGGGGTGCGTAGGATGGCTTGCTCAATATTACCTTTTTCATTTCTGGCCGGTCTGACAATACTTACACTAAAATCGCTATTCTTTTTTTCTAACGGCCGGGCTGATATCATATTGATCAACCCCAGTTTATTTATGGCCGGTAGATTACCCAGGAATTTATTGATGATCGTATGTAAAATCGGAATATATATCGGTAACAGTACTTTTCTTTCTGCTTTGATCATTTCAAAATCTTCCAGTTGCAGAAGATTCTCTATATCTTTTACGGTAAGCCAACTGGCTTTTGGCCGGGTCGGTTTTAAGCCAAGTATTTCAGCCATCCGTAGTATAGGTTCCCACAAATAACTATGAGAAGAAATAATGATTTTAGTCTGGGGAGAACAGTGAGTGCGCAGGTGCCTGAACATTTTCTGAATATCCCAAAGATTACTCAGGAGATCGGAAATAATAATGTAATCTACAGACTCCGGAAGGGCAAATTCGGTAGCATCTGCACAAATAAATTTCAAGTCCGGATATTTCCCCTGGGCAATCTTAATCATCGCGGGAGAAAAATCAATCCCGTATCCCTGCCGGGCATTTACTGCTGCCAAGAGATCACCGGTCCCACACCCAATCTCTAACACTATGGACCCCTCTGGTATAATGCGTCTGAAGAGTCGTTCTAAAGTCTCATAGTAGAAGCGATTTTTCTTTTTCAGATCATCACTGACCGGTGCAATTTGCTCATAATAGTGTAATCGCTTATCGCCATCTCCGGTAGAGGTCATATTTTGCTTTATTGCGCGGTAAAAATAACTTTTATAATGAATCGGATACCTTTTGGCTAGGGAAGTGAGACCCCAAATTGTGGCCAAAATCAGTATCTTGAGAGCCTGATACTTCAACCATGATTCAAAAGATCCTGATTGCCAACCGGGGTGAAATTGCGTTGCGCATCATACGAACTGCCAGACGTTTGGGGATAAAGACGGTTGCCATTTATTCCGATGCTGACCAGGATGCCCAACATCGTTATGCTGCTGATGAGAGCTACCGGGTTGGAGAGGCACCTTCGTCGCAATCTTATCTCAATCAGCAGCGTATCCTGGAAATTGCTCAGCAAAGTGCCAGTGATGCTATTCATCCGGGCTACGGCTTTCTCAGTGAAAATGCCGGTTTTGCACGGCTGATTTCAGAATCAGGTCTGATATTTATTGGCCCGGGTGCTGACAGCATCCAGCTCATGGGTGATAAACTTGCCGCCAAGAGATTGGCGAAAGAGCAGGATATTCCTCTGTTGCCAGGCACTGATGAAGCGATCAGCGATCTTGATTCTATCTATGTCATTGCTAAGGAAATTGACTATCCTATAATCCTCAAAGCAGCCGGAGGTGGTGGTGGAAAAGGGATGCGGATTGTATCCCATGAAGCTGAGTTGAAAGAGTTATTTCAACTGGCTAGTAGTGAGGCGAGTCAAAGTTTTGGTGATCCCAGACTTTTTGTTGAAAAATATCTGGAATCACCTAAACACATTGAAATCCAAATCATGGCTGACCGATATGGTCAGGTGGTTCATCTTTTTGAACGGGAGTGCTCTATCCAGAGAAGGCATCAAAAAGTCATTGAGGAGTCTCCTGCACCGGGCATGACCACGGAATTACGCCAAAAAATGACGGACGCTGCTATAAGAATCGCCAAAGCCTGCCAATACGAGGGAGCCGGCACTGTGGAATTTTTAGTGGATAAACATCAACAGTTTTACTTTCTGGAAATGAATACCCGGTTGCAGGTAGAACATCCGGTCACTGAAAGTATCTGCGGTCTTGACTTGGTTCAATGGCAAATTGAAATCGCTAATGGTTGTAGACTGCCTCTGGTTCAGGAGGAAATCACCATGGATGGTCATAGTATGGAGTTACGTATTTATGCTGAAGATATCCTAAATGGTTTTATCCCCAGTCTGGGAAAGATCTATCATTACCTTGAGCCCGCTGGTGAAGGCTTGCGGATAGATGGATCTGTGCATCAGGGATTTGAGGTACCGATCTACTATGATCCTATGATTGCTAAACTTATTGTTTGGGGTCCTACCAGGGCTGAAGCACTCACCCGTCTCAAATGTGCGATCATTGATTATCAGATTTTGGGTATCGATACAACGCTGCCACTAGGACTTTTTGTAGTCAGCCATCCGGAGTTTCGCCAGGGGCGATACGATACGCATTTTATCTCTGATTACTTTGACAAGCCGAGATGGCAGGAATTTCAGGCTGACAGGGCACGGGTAGCGGGATTGGTAGCTGTTGCACTACGTCAAAGATCTCTCGGGCTACCGCAGGAAAATAAAAATCAACCGGCATGGAGAAACCGACGGGGATAGAGGCAAGTGTACTCCTAGGCTAACTAAGGTTTTGGAAGGGTATGAAACGCAGTGATTTCGATGGGTGTTCCCCACATAAAAACACCGTCAGCATCACTATCGATAGCAGTTATTTCTACCCGGGCACCACGTACTTTTAGTTGATTAGGCATATTCACTGGCAGCCATTGACGACCATCGGATCCTTTAATAGCCCAAAAGCCTCCAGCGAGATCTTCGTATATCACTGTACCGGTTATTTGATGCTTCATTACTTTACGATCATTTGCGAAAGAGTTTCCGTAAGATTACTAATCATTTTTGATTGTTCCTGCACCGTTTCGTGAAGAAGATCCAGAGATATTGCGTCTTCGTCTATATGGTTAACGACAGGTCTGCTGTGTGAAAACTGACTAATCTTCGTATGGATATGCCAAAGTTCTTTGATTTCACCTACATTGACACGAATGCTTCGGTAAAAATCGTTGTCAGAAATCAACTCCAGATGACGATGCTTAAACAAATTATTTAGGACCCTTTTGACCATCACATGTGTACGGGTTACCACCACGTAAACCTGCTGATCTCTGATTCCACTGAGCCAGTCACAAGGATCTAAATAGCGGCAGATCACTTTATCCCCTTCAAATAGAGTAGGCTCCATACTATCTCCTGCTACATCAAATGATCTGAAAGTACCGGATTGAAATTTCTTATCGGGTAAGTTGTAGGCTGGTAATTCATGATAAAAAATCGGGTCTGTTTGTTCGCTACTGTATCCGGCCTGAGCAGGAATTGGAACATGCAGGATTCGCTCTTGCCCCTCTCTGTCTGTCACCACCGTAAGAATACGGACTTCAGGATTACTGTCATCATGTAAAAACATGGTTCCTTCCCCGGAATAGAGGTATAACGGACTAAACTTAAAGACCTCAACAGCCTTTCTGATCAACTCCAGTGGGGCATCCCGGTTGCCTTTCAATACTTCATTTAAATTCTGTGGACGGTAACCGACCTGAATAGCAAACTGACGACTGGATCGTATCAAACCCTCATCCCTCAGTTTGTCATGGCATGCAATAAATCGTTCGGTTACAATACTTGGCACCTGTCCAGGAGATTGGTCAAACCAAATATAAGATAATTATTTAATATGAAGTTATTATGAAATATAAAGTTCGTTTGCACTTTATGGGCAGATCAATATCGCAACCTTAAGCCTGAATAATAGCCCCGAAATCAGGCCCCTTCAAAGAAGCTCCTCCGACGAGTCCTCCATCAACGTCCGGTTGCGAAAATAACTCCGCAGCATTATCAGGTTTTACACTTCCACCATATAAAATATGCATGGAAATGGCAGCATCCGATTCATATTTCGCCTCAATCATTGCCCGGATTTCCTTATGCATTTCCTGGGCTTGCTCTTTCGATGCAGTTACTCCGGTTCCAATCGCCCAGATGGGTTCATATGCGATAATTATTTTATCCAGTTGTCCTCCTTCAAGGTGAAACAAGCCCTTTTCCAACTGCTTTTTCACGTAAGCTACATGCTCTCCGGCTTCTCTTACAGGTAGAGGTTCTCCGCAGCAAAATATAACTTTCAGTCCTTGTGAAAGCGCGGTATCTGTTTTTGCAGCCAGGAGTTCATCTGTTTCCAAAAAGTACTGTCTCCTTTCCGAATGTCCCAATATCACATAATCTACATCCATGGAAGCAAGCATACTCGCGGAAATTTCGCCAGTGTAGGCTCCCGAAAGCTTATCATGACAATTTTGCGCAGCAACCTTGATCGCAGAACCTTTGATGGCATCCTGCACATCGTGAATGAAAACAAAAGGCACGCCCAGGATGACTTCTGTATTATCGGGAATTTGAACAGCAGCAATATCTTTGGCCAGGGCAAGCGCCTGATTCCGGGTATTATACATTTTCCAGTTTCCCGCCGCTATTTTCCTACGCATATAGCATCTTTTTAGTTAATTATTAAAATAAACTATCAAAGTAGTGAACCATAATGATTTCCGAGCCACGAAAACCCTGGTCAACTGATCCTGGTGAAATACAGGTTTGCTTTTTTCTAAGCAGCTGCAATTTTAGGTACAAAATTTGACTTTCTCAAATCTCCCGGGCTAACTTTGGAAATTCTGATCTTAATCACTCCTTATGAAAACATCGACAATCAATATAGGGCAACAACCTACTACGGCCACAGGTCGAGGCCTTACCACTGGCATTGAACCTTATTCAGGCACCTGGAGTGATGTACAGAGGTTCCATTTATTGCGCCGAACCATGTTTGGACTTAAGCAGGATGCACTTACTATGTTTGCAGGATTGTCTTTTGAACAGTCCATCCAACAATTATTAAAAGTAGATCCTGCTCCACCCTTGCCAGTGAATGATTATAACACCAAGGACCTTGTAGATCCTATTGTTCCTTTCGGAAGCACCTGGATTCATGATCACAGAAGGGACAATGCCGATCTCACTAGTGCCCGAATCATCTCTTTAAAGAGTTGGATGATCGAATCCATATTAGAGCAGGGTCCAACTCTTCATGCCAAGATGATTTTTTTCTGGCATAATCATCTGGCAACCCAGGCCTGGGAGGTCTTTTGGCCTCATTTGACCTTCCAACATTTCAGTAAGCTCAGGCAACATGCTTTTGGCAATTTTAAAACATTGGTGAAGGAAATTACCCTGGATCCCCATATGCTTCTATACTTAAATGGAGCCCTAAACCGCAAAGAATCTCCCGATGAAAACTATTCACGGGAGCTGCAGGAGCTGTTTTGCATCGGTAAAGGAGCGGACGCCCAGTTTACCGAAGGGGATGTTCAGGCAGCCGCAAGAATATTGACCGGGCATTCAATCGACTGGGAAAAAGGTGGTGAATACCTTTATCGTTGGTACTGGCATGATGAAACGAATAAACAGTTTTCTTCATTTTATGGAGATACAATGATCAAGGGTAGATCCGGAGATGCTGGAAAATCTGAAGTCGATGATATGTTGGATATGATTTTTGATAATAATGAGGTGGCACCCTTTGTTGTAAGGAAACTCTACCGCTTTTTTATTTACTCGGACATTGATGCGGAGACAGAAGAAAATCTGATCCTTCCGCTTGCCCAAATCTTCCGGGATGCTGACTACGAAATCAAGCCGCTGCTGGAAGCACTTTTTAAAAGTGCTCATTTCTTTGAAACTGAAAACCGGGGTGCCCTGATCAAAACACCTCTGGATTTTCTAATTGGCTTCTGGCAGACTGGTGGTGTCAAAATGCCGCCTCAATCCAGCACGATCCAAAAGAGACAAATCAGGTCAAGTATGTTGTGGACAATGAGCAATCTTGGTATTGAAATGATGGATCCTCCCAATGTAGCCGGCTACCCTGCTTACTATCAATTTCCGCAGTTTGATAAGAGCTGGATTACTACCAACACAATTACTCAGCGGGCCTTAATCACGGATTCCTTTATATACTGGGGTTTCTGGTCGGAAGATTTGCTCACGAATATTGATTTACCTGGTCATATCGCTTCTTTTTCACACCCGGAAGACCCGATACAACTGGTAGACGATCTGTTGAATTTACATCTGGCCCACCCCCCTTCGGAATCCGTCCGACTACGATTGGTTGCGACTCTACTCAGCGGACAACAGAACCTTGCCTACTGGACGAGTGCATGGTACGATTACCTGGACAGTCCCAATGACCAGATGAAGAAAGCGATTGTGGAGGTTCGCTTAAAGGTTATGTTTCAATTTTTAATGCAAGTCTCTGAATATCACCTTACATGATCACCACGGTTTGACAAAGCAATTGAATATGGAAAGAAGAAATTTTCTGAAACATGCCACCCGGACAGCACTGATCCCTGGTTTATTACAAGGTACGGGATTGTCCGCTTTTGCCAGATCACCGTTGATAAGATCTCTATACGAAGATCTCGAAGAGACCGACCGGGTGCTGGTGCTGATTTACCTGGGTGGAGGTAATGACGGACTGAACACGGTGGTACCAATTGATCAGTATGATCAGCTCGTCAGGGCAAGACCGGATGTCATCTTACCTAAGAACCGTTTGTTATCTATTTCAGGTGTATCCGATCTGCAACTGCATCCATCTCTCAGTGGTTTCAGATCACTCTTTGATCAGGGAAAATTGGGAATCATCCAAAATGTAGG
>JBGTCB010001157.1:0-8723 GCA_041748995.1 Saprospiraceae bacterium
CGAACATACCACCCGATCCACAGCAGGGGTCGAAGACTCTTCCTTTGTAAGGTTCCAGCATTTCCACCAGGAGCTGTACAACACTCCTAGGGGTATAAAACTGACCTCCCTTCTTTCCTTCTGCCAGAGCAAACTCACCAAGAAAATACTCAAACACATGACCCAGGATATCCTCACTTCGACTCTTAGCATCACCCATAGCGATATTACTAATCAGGTCAATCAAACTTCCCAGACTGGTAGGGTCCAGATTTTGACGTGCATATACTTTAGGTAATACATCTTTGAGTGAAGGATTATCTCTCTCGATGGTGTCCATAGCCTCATCAACATCCTTACCAATCTCTGGTAGCTTAGCTCTCGACTGTAAATACGTCCACCTGGCTGATGGAGGTACGAAGAATACATTCTCAGCCCGATACTCGTCTCTGTCTTCAGGATCAGCATAATCTCCACCGGTTGACAGTTTGTCGTAAAGCTCTTCAAATGCGTCTGAGATATACTTCAGGAAAATGAGACCCAGAATAACATGTTTATACTCAGCAGCATCGATATTCTTTCTGAGCTTGTCTGCTGTCTTCCAGAGCTGCTTTTCGATAGGTTCCTGGGTACTTTCCTTTTGTTTAGCCATATCAGGTAAATATAACAACAACTTCTCTAGCAGTGAACACTTGCTTGTTATATTAAATTATTCTATCATGTATCCATGGACCTTAGACTGAAATCCATCAAGATCTGTAATCCAGAAAAGCTCTCGAATGAAGAGCTCATGAAGGTTATGACTCAGATCTATAAGCTTCCACCAGAAGAGCTTAGAAAAGAAGAAGGTAAAGACGCCTTCTTAAGGCGAGTTAATACGGAGATCGGGCTAAGAAAAATCCCTACTTCAAAATCTAGATATCCAGAGTTGTGCTCTGGGAAAGCTGGATCTTTCGTATGAGTGAGGATCTACTGAGAAAGACATACCTTCAAAGGAAAGAAGAAACCAACATTCACCAGACTTAAATCCTCTGAGGAGCCCTACAGGCCCATTTGAAGGTCTGGAGGGAGGAGTATCGGAATGTACTTTTGCTGCGAATCGACCGTAGCTGGAGCTTTGATTGTTAAAATCTTTTCACGATATTCGGTCAAAACTATCACCAGATGACTCTACAACTATCGGTAGTAGCTCGTGATAGTTTTTCAAAATTGTCAGTGAACAATGAAAACCGCAAGAATCCTACAAGAAATATTCGTATATAATGAAGTTATGTGCCATACTACCCAGCAGTTTCATCAACTTCCGGGTGACAGTAAAAAGTTCTTCTATCATTGTGGATTGAGTTGGCTGACCCAATATATCGACCGACACTCATCAATTAATATTTCTACAAATGATGGCACGACTCATTACTTCATCTTATTAGAGCTTATAGTTAAATAAAAACAAAACAGTATGACAAAGTATATTTTTCTAATCGCATTTTCAATTTCAGCAATTTCGATCTATGCACAAGACAACGCCATGACTGAAGCTGAAATAAGAGCCTTAGAACAAACTGGGGCAAATGCAATTCTAAATGGAGACACAAATACACTCAAACAAGTTTGGGCGCCAGAGTTTTTGGTTAATACTCCAAGAAATGAAATAACCGGAACCCGTGATTCTATTTTGCTAATCCAAAAGGCCGGTATGATTGATTACAGTATTTATGAAAAAGTTATTGAAAGAATGCAATTTCAAGAAAACATTGTAATCACAATGGGGCATGAAACTCTTGTTTCAAGAAACGATACACCCGCTGCAAGAGCAGGACAAATTTACAAACGACGTTTCACAAATATTTGGATGAAGAAAAATGGAAAGTGGCAACTAATAGCAAGACATGCTTCAATAATTTGTCAATAATTAAAAATTGTCTTTTATTAAGACAGAGAAGAAGTACGGCACATTACATCGGGTTTTGCGCAAGCCTGGCTTCTGCTGGCCTCGCTGAATAATAAATGAATTATCTTAGTGCAGCTCGGCCGGAAGAGTCATTTAATTCGCCGGCCTGCGCAAAGCCCCAACGTTGAACAAACCCTTCTGAGATTTACCTTGATCAGTATTTATCTTTAGAGAAACTACTCTCTGACAACGTTCCATACAGTCTAGAAAAACCTTACCAGATCCAACTATAAATAGTATAGTATGAAACTTTACCCTGATCTCTGGGAAGAAGTGTAAGATCCTATGAGAGTTTCTGAACAATCCCGTCAGCTCCTGGTATCTCTCAGAATCCACCTCTCTAGCTCTGGGAAGAAATTTGTAAAAGAGGCTTACCACAGAGATTAGACTGAGGCAGGCCATTGGATGATTAAGACGTTAAGTTACAAAGTAGATCGTACATTTGTATGTGATATATACGCCATATGGCGTATATACAAACGTTGTGGCGCATGGTTTACGACAGTGCAGACTTAATTAAGAACCTGACCGACAAATAATATGAGAGACAAAAGAATTCGACCAAACCTAAAGTACATTGGGTTAACCAATGCTTTTCTTTTCATCTTGACATTTACTTTTGGGCAAGCCAAGACTTTAGGGACTGACATAGTTGACCCAAAGTCAAAAATTAAAGAAGTTTTTTCAGGCGGAGAAGGTCTACTTCTAGAGGGTCCGACAATGGCACCAGATGGAACCTTATACTTTACCGACATTACTTTTACCCAATTTGAGGGAATGAAAGCTGGAATAATTTGGAATTACAATCCACAAACAGGAGACACAAAAGTTTTCCGCTCTCCAAGTGGTATGGCAAACGGACTTACTTTTGACATTGACGGAAATTTGATAGCATGTGAAGGTGCGGACTTTGGCGGACGGAGAATTGTCAAAACAGACATGAAGAGTGGCAAAAGTACAATCGTGACAGGATTGTTTAATGGTAGACCATTCAACGCCCCTAACGATTTAGTAATTGATAGCAACGGACGTATTTATTTTACTGACCCCAGGTATTTTGGTAAGGAACCAATAGACCAGCCAATAGATGGAGTTTACAGAATCGATACAGACGGAACAGTTCAATTAATAATCGCGAATGCGTCCAAGCCAAACGGAATTGCTATTTCGCCTGACAACAAAACTCTCTACGTTGCAAACTTTGACTTTAATGGTACTTCAAATTTTTTACCAGAGGGTTTTAAGGGGCCAAGTTCAAAAACAAGCGGAGCAATACTGGAATACACTCTGCTTCCTGATGGAGCTGTTCAGTTCAAAGGGACACTGATTGACCTGATGAATGCCGGCCCGGACGGAATAAAAGTTGATTCAGAAGGAAATATATATATCGCAGTAGGGGGAAATATTGGAGTTTATTCACCAAAAGGGGAAAAACTGACGGAAATTGAAGTCCCTAACAAGTCTGCCACGAATTTATGTTTTGGTAGAGGTAAATGGAGTAAGACACTTTTCATTACGACAGGCAAAAAACTTTACACTCTTGAGACTAAAAAAGAAGGATTTCATATTCCGTTCAAAAAGTGAAGTGAGTAAAAACCACGCGCCACAACAAAATGTTTCTGCAATGGCGGGATTCGGTGTCCTCATTACTTTCGTTTTCTTTATTTAAATGTGTCATGGAACTGGGCGCAACTGGTCGGCCACTGCAGAAACACAAGCGTTGTGGTGCACTGACCGATTCGTTAATGCGAACGTGGGTCTGACTAAAAAGATTTGACCAGCGACACGTAGACGGTCGACAAATCTGTGTGGTCTAATGATCTTTCGACCTGCTCTGGGAAGAAATGATCCTCGCTGGATGTTAACTTCTAGAATGCCAGGGTGCACGACCCTCCTATCAGGGATTATCTTCCTGCACCTATCTATGTTACCGAAATATGATCAAATCTTCCTAACATAGGGGAATGGGAGGGATGCGTTGTGTGTTATGTGGAAGTATGGTAAAGAGTTTCTTGGTAGTTTGGAAAACTTGTTTAGTCTTTCGAAGTGAGCGATTGGATAATTACAACATTCAGATGCTTCACCAACTCCTTCCTACCAAAGATTATAAGTTCCTATATAGCTGAAATTGGTGATGGTTTGAGCAGCCATTGAGAAATACACGTCCGTACCTGATCGCTTACAATGAGGATACTCGATCAAAGGCTTTGACTTGGCAGAATTATCTGATAGAAGATAATTGGCGTAATTTCAGGATTTAATTCAAAACTGGCACGTGGGAACAGCACAGACCATGCCGATCTATCTTGGTTTTCCTGCCATTGAAAGTATTAATTCAAGTATCTTTGATCTAAACTAGGTAGATAATGATCGATACCATCACTAAGCAAGGGAATTTCGACGAAACTAACTATAAATTTTCAATTTTGATTCCCACGTGGAACAACTTAGCATACCTGCAACTATGCCTGAAAAGCATACGCAATAACTCTTGTTATAGATCGCAAATAATTGTGATCATTAATGAGGGAAAGGATGGAACTACCCAATGGATAGAGCAACAAGATGATATCGAATATATAATATTTCCAACTAATGTAGGGATATGCTATGCACTCAATCTTGGTAGATCAATTGTGAAATCGAATTTCATCGTATACATGAATGATGATATGTATGTACTACCAAATTGGGACCAAGTTCTGTTTAATGAAATTGAACTACTCGGAACTAAAGGCTTTCTGCTTTCCGCTACAATGATTGAACCAGTCTTTACTGGTAATAAATGTGTTGTTGTACGAGATTATGGTCAAAATCTAGTCACGTTTGATGAAGAAAAATTGTTGGATGAATTTGAAAGCATTTGTAAGGATGATTGGTGTGGCAGTACCTGGCCCCCCACCGTTGTCCATCGGGACATTTGGGATTTGGTTGGTGGTTATAGTATTGAGTTTAGCCCTGGATTAGGCTCAGATCCAGATTTTTCTCGAAAGCTTGTAGAAGTTGGGGTCAGACATTTTAAGGGTGTCGGTAAGAGTCTTGTTTATCATTTTGTTTCAAAATCAACAAGCAGGATCAATGGCAACAACGGCAGAAAGACATTTCTTAGAAAATGGAATTTGACCCAGAGGCAGTTTCGAGATCACTACATTAGATTGGGGCAACCGTACACTCCATTGAATACTCCGGATCAAATTGGCAATTTTAACAAGATCAGAAAAATGTTCAGAAAAATGTTTCAATCGTAGCCCCCGTATTCTATCAGGTGACTTATACGGATCGCGGTAGGAATAAATGTTTACAATGACCACCCAAAAAAATGCATTCTACCTAACATTCATCTCGAAGTAGTCCGTCGGATTCTCCTTGAGAGAGGTTTGTGCTACTTCCCGGACTCGTGTATCTCAAGAATCCATTTACAAGAATCTTACCATAATCGAACTGATTGCTCCAGATCTATCCCATTGGTGAGAGTTAAAGAGGGATATTCTTTGAGGATATAAATGACTGGTAATGAAGTTAGTATATGCTGGGTAGGAGTGAAGCCTTATACGAAGTCTAAAACTTTCTACTAAAAAATGTAGTAAGAATGTTGCTTCTTATTTAAAAAAAAGATAGTATTGTCTTACGAACACATTAAAGGTATCGTATTTCTTAACCTTTAGATTTTAAGTAATGAGTAATTTTAACCTTATTGCTACGGTAGGTTTGTTTTTGCTCGTATGGGCTTCTTGTGAACAGGAAATTCTGGATGAACAATTGATTGAAAAAAATCCAATTGTTGAAGCATTTGGTCCCAAAGTAAAACTTATCAACGAATTCGGATCAACAGTGTTAGAATTCGGGTCCGAAGAGCATTTTATTAAAGTCTATAATAGAATCGCGCTGGGCTTTGATTCCGAACAGCAAAGGATTATAGGATTATTGGAAGATACTAGGTTTCAAAATGTTCAAAAAGTACTCCAAAATAATCCGATCGACTCGATTTATTCCAATTTCCCGAACCTAATTTCAAAATCAATCATTGATGGAGAACAATATGAAAAAATAATTGGATTCCCATCCTTAATTGGACTTTTACTAAATGCAGATGCCCAGCTCGTGATAGGGGAAGATATTGTACAATTCACCGAGACGAATAGGCTCTCAATTAATAGATCTAAGCTCGAAACAGGAGCAGGAAAAGTTGATTTAAGAGAATATCCAAATGCAGATGTTTTTTTAACAACTAGTCGTAAGACAGCGAATTCTCGTGCTTGTACAGTAAATGAATACTGTGAAGTATTCTGGTTAAGTGGAAACCGTAGAACTAATGGTGCTGTTGTTATTTTCGTACCATCTGCTGGCGGTGGAACGTTATCAACCTTATTTATGTCAGTAACCAACTATAAAAAAGTTTTTCTGGGCTGGAAAGAACAGGCTGCAGGTGAACTTGGCATGAACTGGAATTTGACAATTAATTCAGTGTTGTATGTCGGCTACAATGGTCCATTTAATACGCATCACACTGAAAGATCTATCTATTTTTCGGCTCCACTAGGCACATGTCCTACTGTTTCTGGTTCGGTTACAGTGTATGCTCACGAACATAATTGTACAATGTATCCTACCGGCTAATCAATGGAATGATATCCTTTTCGAAGTCCAGCTTGGGGATGAGGTTAATTTCAACACCAATATGGATCGGATTCGAAAATGAACAACTTCTTAAAATTCTACAGACTGAGGCGTTTGTCTCGACAAACTCTCTAGCAAATTACTTCTATTTTAATCAGACGTGGTTATCAATTTCCTTCTGGAATTTCTCGCAATCAGCATATTTTTAGCCTGATGATTTGCTTCATAGTTAGACTAATTCAATTATATCCGAGCCAAGATCCGGTTAGAAGGAAATTACCAGGCACAGAAAACTGGATGGCCACCGAGACGATGGAAAACAGAAAGGTATATAGGTTGGATTTTTGATTAACGTTTAAAGAGGGACTTAATATTATAATCCTAAATGTTCTAACTACAAAACTATTAGTCATAGTCATTTTGTTGGATAGATAATCTTTCAGGAAGCGATGTAAGTGAACTATCAACAAATTTCACACTCTACCTCCCCGGGAAATCTATTTTCCAGTGTTATGACTATTTCATTTCTGAGGGAGCTGCTGGCTTTCACGCTCATGAGCATGAATGCGGCTTCACATATCCTTAGGATCTTTTATGTGAAATATCATTCAATTCGATAGAAAATTTATAGATTCACCCGTTCCACTTATGTCAAGAGGAACGGGTTTTCTTTTGTAAATCTAAATACGAGGTGTTAATGGAAAAACTTAAGCTATTTTATCGAGCTTGTCGCTATCGATTCATATTAGATAGTAGAGAAATACGTTTTCTGATGGCACATTTAAAGCTTGGTGATATTGCAGTAGATATTGGATCTCATAAAGGTGGCTATCTCTACTGGATGAGGAAATCTGTAGGTTTATCAGGCTCTTGTTATGCATTTGAACCACAACCTTTTCTGTATCAGTATCTCTTGAAGATAGTGAGCATTTATGATTGGAGAAACGTTCATGTCGAAAAAATAGCCTTAAGTTCTTTTGTCGGTAAAACTTTTTTGCATGTCCCTGGAAGTGGGAAAAGCTCTCCTGGTGCAAGCCTAGAGCACCTTGATTCTATTAATAATGCGGTCCAAGTTCCGACAATGACTTTAGATGCATTTTTCGATGCTAAAGATAAAGTTCCTGATCTTATTAAGATTGATGTGGAGGGACATGAGATAGAAGTATTGAAAGGAGGAATCAATCTATTGGGTAAATATAAACCACTACTAATAATAGAATGCGAGGATAGACATAATGGAGGCCGAACAAATGAAGTATTTAGCTTTTTAATCGATTTAGGTTATAGAGGTTTTTTCTTCCATAAAGGTATAAAGACTGATCTATCTGACTTTGATCCCATAGTTCACCAATCAAAAATTGGACGACGATATTGGGCAAAAAAGCACTATGTAAATAATTTTATTTTTTTTAGCTTCTTATGAAATATCTATCACAACCATTTGAATGACTGAGATTGATCTCTAGACTTTCCTGGCATATCAATATATAACCGCTCAATGGTGAAAACTCAGGGTCTACCTTAATTTCATATAATGGAGAAGTCGCCGTAGGAGAAACCACATCCCATGAACCCTCATAGTTTATTGAATTATCATTTCTTCTCAAGACAATTGAACCAGTCTCTAATATTTCCAGTGTACCATATTTATTATTCTCCAATTGAGTTGAAAATGCAGAGCAGTCTGTTTTTCGCCATTTCCAAACTCCCACTAGTTCCGATTTAGTAGTAGGAATATCCCACAGCTTAGCGGTGTGGCAATTCCACATCATTTCATGATCAAAGACATTGTCTTTGGCACAGCTATAGAATACTAACCCCAAAAGAACAAACATGGTTTCAAGTCGCATCAACAGATTTCATTTACCTTCTTTAAAACGATATTACTGAACACTAATTATTCAGTTGACCGTTATTTTTAATTTTGGATTTAGATCCACCAATCTAAGGCTGCACAAATTGATAGTAATTTGATGTTGTGGTAATTACCGCCATTATAGCAACCAGTAATGTAAGTCTTACCGATCGTATTCTATAATAGAATGCTTAACAGTGAAATAGACCTCAGAAAGCCGTATGTTGCTCATAGAAACCATCTCTCTATATCTATGGCATTCAACCTGGCCGACCTAAACCTGAAGCAGACCAAAGGCGCTAAAAATAAGATATCCTGCAATCT
>JBGTCB010001158.1:0-3005 GCA_041748995.1 Saprospiraceae bacterium
TCTCTTCTATCCATAATATTAGATATTCATCTTCTTTAGCTGATCAATAATATAATCGGATGTACGCCATGACAAGGCCAAAATAGTCCAGGTAGGGTTTTTGTCTGCTTGTGATACAAAAGGTCCACCATCGACCACAAAAACATTTTTTACATCATGAAGCTGGCAATTGCTGTTAGTGACTGAAGTCCTGGGATTATCTCCCATTCGGGTTGTTCCCACTTCATGAATAATCCTACCCGGTGCAGCCAAACCATATTCACTTTCCGGTCCTGGTTTATTTCCTAACAATTCAGCCCCCATATTCGTTAGAATTTCTTCAAAAGTATCCTGCATGTGCCGGGCTTGCTTCACCTCCTGATCAGACCATTTATAGTGAAACCGAAGTACAGGGATACCATATTTGTCTACGACATTAGGATCAATTTCGCAATAATTATCTTTTAAGGCGATACTCTCTCCCCGACCACTCATGCCGATCACAGAACCAAAGAACCGTCTGGCATCCTCCTTTAATTTACTACCATAGCCACCAGTGGTATATCCGGTGGCATTTTTAACAAATCGGTTCATATCACTAACTCCAAAGCCGAAACCATAAGAGGGCATACCCATGCCACCCCAAACCTCTATATGATACCCACGACTAAAATCCAATTTTTTGTCATTGAGCCACCATGGCGTATAAACGTGCATTCCCCCTACCCCATCTTCATTATGCCGACCCCGGTTCATCAGCGCAGGAACAAAACCAGCCCGGGATGCCCCTGTTGAATCATGTAAATATTTACCCATGACATCACTTGAGTTCCCAAGACCATTTGGGTGCTGGCTGCTCTTTGAATTCAGTAAAATGCGGGCGCTGCTGCAGGCCGAAGCCGCCATCACTACAATTTTACTTTTGATCCTGTACTCCTGCATGTCTTCCTTGCTGATGTACGACACACCCGTTGCCTGCCCTTCGTCGTTTACAGAAACCTCCCGCACCACCGAGTTAACATAGAGATCTACATTGTTTGTTTCCAGGGCTGGATTGACCAGGACATTACTGGAAGAAAAATCGGCATATACCCGGCATCCGCGACTACATTGCCGGCAATAAAAACAAACGCCTCTCTTTTTATTAATTGGGCGGGTCAGAATCGATAATCGAGACGGAATCACAGGGATATTCGATTTCTGAGCAGCCTTGATATAATATAGTTCGTGCAAACGGGGCTTTGGCGGAGGTAAAAAGTACCCATCCGGTTCATTATGTATCCTTTCAATACTGCCAAACACTCCAATCAGTTGGTCAACTTTATCATAGTAGGGAGCAACATCATCATAACCAATAGGCCAGTTATCACCCATGCCATCATGATCTTTGCGTTTGAAATCCAATGGACCAAAACGGAGAGAAATCCGGCCCCAATGATTGGTGCGGCCTCCCAGCATATGAGATCTAAACCAATCAAATTGGGTGCCGTCCTTTCTGGTATAGGGTTCGCCCTCAATTTCCCAACCTCCCAGAGCAGCATCAAAATCACCAAAAACCCGGGTTGAACCAGCACCTCTCCTCGGTGATTCCCAGGGCCATTTTAATTGGGTTTGATATTCCGGTTTAGCGGGATCGTAAAATGGCCCGGCCTCGACAAGTGCCACCTTAATTCCGGCATTTGCCAACTGATATGCCGCCATACCTCCACCTGCACCCGACCCAACAATGCACACATCATATTCTTTGGGCTGTTCTTTTATCTGCATTCGATTATTTGGTTGTTTTGATCTTAAATGAACCTCATTTAGGGCGTTTAAGGTAAGATTATCCCGGCAATCTATGGCAACCGGTGTATAGATTTCTATTCGGATTTGATTTTGGCACCTTCCTTGCCTCTGACACTAGTGCATCGTTTCTGAAGTAAATGATATTATGGACGAGATTGTTTTTTGTCAGGTCGAAGAAGCGAAACTGCGTATAGCCTTAGCTATATAAGGATTTCGATGATGAAGAGATGGCGAAAAAGAAACCGTCCCTAGTATCAGGTATTTCGGAAATGATGCACTAGGGCACCTCTATTTACCTCTGAATGAGTAAAATTTAATAAGATGCAAGTCAGACAAGGCTGGACGCCGTCGCCCAAAGCTTTAGCGTCGGGTCGAGGAAGAAAGATAGCCGTAGCTATCTGACTGACGATCAACGAAGGATGGCGAAGCATATTATTGAATAAAATTTCGAAGAAAATTGTTTTTACCATGAACGAGGTTGATAGAGGTGCCTATGGTCAAAAATTGAAATTATTTCAATACATAGTACGTTTTTTGATTATACCTATCTGTTTAGCAATCAATCACATATTAAACAATCCATTGTCACCGGCGATTTCGAATATGCGCTTACAAAACGTTCATTGTCAAGGATCTATGAAAAATTCTAGTCAGTAGTCAAGATGTTTTACTATATTTAAAATGCCTCGCAAATCTCTGCTCATGAAAACTCTCTTGTGGATCACAACGGCACTGTTTTTCCTTCTTTCCTGGTGGTGGTATGTTTGCCCGCATAAACAAGTATGTCCTTTTGGTGACTATGGTTCCCGGTTTACTCCCACAGAACCGATAAGAACCCCGGCTGACGACATAAGATCTGAATCTCCATCGACTCCCGCTACCAAATTGGGACCTTTGACTTTCGAATGGTCCTCTGACGAGCCTATTACAAACGAAGCATTTAAAGACTACCGTGATTCTATCACAAGTGAATTAAATGATAACGATATCATCGAAGTAATGGGTGGGTATTTTGGTGATGAGGAGAATAAGACCTCCTTTTCGGACCTGGGGATGGCAAGAGCAAGTAAAATACGATCTCTGTTTGCCGATTTGCCCGATAGTCGATTTCAGCTTAAAAGTGCTCAGTTTGAGCGGGATGCTGGAAGTGAGCGGGATAGACCTTTTCTTGCATCCCTTTTCAGGAAAGTTATCAGCAATGAATCGATCAGGGAAGTTGCCGGTCGCATGGTGATCAA
>JBGTCB010001159.1:0-5430 GCA_041748995.1 Saprospiraceae bacterium
GACTGGCAAACCAGATCGCGATAAAACCCAGTAAAGCAATAAAAAGGTGACGCACCCGGTGATAACCGGGATCATATTCATTAAACCCCAATAAATGATTGACCAGCCCCGTAGTGAGATCAAAGAATCCTCCATACAAATGCATGTTACCTTTTTCGATATACAAAGCTGAAGTGTCCCTTCCCAAAGAGGTATAAAAATTGACCAGCCTTTCCGCATAATCGGTTTGATATTCCTCATCCGCATTGATGCCACTACCTAATGACATACCTAACATGACAATCAGAATAATCCCCGATAGAATATAGAAAAAACGTGATAAAAGCCGATGATCCAAAAAAATCCTAAAATCAGCCGGACTGGTTATCACTGGTCTCATCGCCTCAGCTTTAGGGATGGTTCCAGAATCTGGTGAAGAAACTGTTTTTCCGGATATGACTTTTGCGTCATGCCTGAATATCGTCATATCATCCAGTAGCAGATCCGGTTCTCCTTTTTTCTTAGGTTTCTTTGCCTTTGTAGAGAAAGATTGGGCAAAGAGTTGCATTCCAATGAACCAAATAAATCCATATAAGATAAGGGCAGATGTTATTCTCGAAATGGTTCGGCCGGTATAAAATGATCGGGGCTGAAAAATAAATTCAACCGTATGCTCACCCGGAGGAATTCGTAATCCTCTCAGCAAATAATTAACCCGGATATGTTCGACAGGTTTTCCATCGATATAAGCGTCCCATCCTTTTTCCGGTCCATACCAGATTTCAGAAAAAACCGCGAACATTTCTCCGGTACTCTTGGCTGAATAGGTGAGATGATCGGGTATATACCGAACTAAATTGACCTCACCTGTTGTATCAGCAATTAATTCCTGCAGGTAAGGTCGATATTCACTGTGGATTACAGCTACCTCCGCGGGATTGATATGATCCAATGCCTCGAGCTCTTTATTGGCAGTTTCAACATAATAAATGCTGTCTACCAGCCAGGCGTTACCTAGTGCCTCCTGATTATTTAACACCGCCGGATTTCCATCGTCACCAGTCTGGATAATATATTTCGTATTTAGCATATTGAGGACACCACGATCTCCCCTCGCCAGATACTGCTCGATGACATCCTGATACCGCCTCAATTTGGCTGCATGATACCCACCTATTGATTTATGATAATAAGAAGTAGTGGAGGAATTAAACGTATTGACCGTCCAATCTAAAACCCGAAAATTAGGATCAGGATCCCGGGAAATCTGATCATCCACCGGACGGGGATCAAAGACGCGCTGGTACTTTCTCTCCGGCTCAAAGCTATCCTTGTCTATAAATCGGCGGTTGATGGCCCAAAAATCGAAGAGGATTAATATACCCAGACATAGAATAGCCGGAATAATTTTTATCCTCTTGCGGATATATACCCAAAGTATAATCATTGCCACCGAAATAAGCATTGCAGATCGCAAGGAATCCCGGCGGAACATATATTTTCGGTCGGCAATTAACTTTTCCAGATCGATGCCACCGAGTTCATATTGCACATCCAGCGGCGAACCGAAGCCAAAAAGGTACGGTCCTAAAAGAGCAAGGAACAGCATGAAGGTGACTAACCGAACTCCGGTTTTCTTTATTAAAGGCCAATAATCCTGCTTCGATTCGTTGAGGAATATTTTGTGTAATGCCAGGACACCAAGAAGGGTTATCATCAAAGAAGTGACGGACAAGATGGAATTTGGTGTTCGGAATTTATTGTAAAGAGGTACATAATGATAAATCCATTCGTTAAGAACCGGCAAATTCTTTCCCGTGGACAATAAAATAATGAATAATGAACTGAGTCCTAACCACCATTTCAACGGCCCTTTAATGATAAATAAGCCCAGTATAAAAAAGAAAACCATCACTACTCCAAAGTACACCGGGCCACTGGTAAATGGCAAAGCACCCCAATAAAGTGGGGCCCGGATTTTACCAGGCTCGATTGCTCCCTGCTGCTGCAATTCCTTTGACAATTCCGAATGGTCAAACAACCTGGCCTGGGAAGAACTACCCGCCGCACCTGGTATGATACAGGCCAATAAATCGATCGCGCCGTTACTAAACTCCATAGCATAATTCCAATCCAAACCGCTGCTCTGTGAAACTAAAAAAGTACTATCGACAAATTCATCTTCCGCAGTCGTTAAAACAGAATTACCCCGGATGGTTTCTTTAGAATATTCGTAGGTGCTCCATAAATTGCTAACCGCCGAGCCGAGAGCAAGCACAAAACCAAGCAACAAAAAACCGGATGCTTTCAAATAAGCAGGCAAGGTCTGAGCCTTAACTGCCCTGATAAGCACTGGCAGTAAAAAGAAGGGAATAATCAGAAAAAAATAATAGGTCATTTGCACATGATTCGCCGATAGGTTAAGTCCGAATCCGGCGGCAAAAAGAAAGAATCCCCACCAGTACTGGCGCCGGTATGCCAATATTAAACCAGCCGTCATTAGGGGTAAATAGGAAATTGCACTTAATTTAGAAATATGTCCCGCTTCATAAAGGATAATATTGTTCGTAGTCAGTCCAAATGCGATGCCCCCGATAATTGCGAGCCGGTAATCCACCTTCAAAATCATCAGCAAGAGATACATGCCAAGCATTCCTGTGAATAGGAATCCCATCGGATTTTGGTTTTCCCGACCCAATCGTAACAGCTGATTTACCTGAAAAAGGTAGTTGCCCTTATGAGGTGTATTAATCTGATAGGTTGGCATCCCGCCAAACATGGAATTGGTCCAAAGTGGCTTTCTGCCAATTTCTTTTTCGACTTTATTAATTTCCTGAGTCATGCCCATGTATTGCACTATATCACTTTGATATATTCTCTGACCTTCCAGGTAAGGCCAAAAAAACACCGCTGATAGTGCAATAAAAATTACGATCGCAGACAAAGTCTGTAGAGCAATCTTCTTCATCAGGTCTTAGATAAAAACCCTGGTTCTTTTTTGCAAACAGTCCGGATATGAATTACCAGGGGCCTGCTAAGCTAAGCAATTGGACTTAGGAGGTCGTTGATTTTTTATTCCATCCCGATCGATTTGAAGAACTCGATTATTGATTGTCAAAAAGAAGAGTCTATTCATTGTTACCTCAGTCATCGGGGCCTTTCGGTGGTGCCTCCCAGGAATCCCTTCTTCCCGGAAAGTCGGGGAACTCCATGGCTTCAACAGGTCTCCATTCAAATCCATTTAAAATAAATTCGGGGCTGGCACTGGAAGAACAACCCTCCACCCGAGCTTCAAAAATGGCTCCCTGCTTTACTTCAAATCCATTATTCAGGTGCATGCCCTGAGCTGCATTATAGGTGACTGAATTACCACTAAAGATTTGATTGCGCGCCACCAAAGTGCTATCCGTACGAATGTGAAAGGTACCAGTCCCGGTAAAATGATTGGTAGTGTCATATTCCAGATGACGAGGACCACAAACACATTCAATACTAAGGTTGTAAGACATATTGTTGGTCGGAGATAGATTAGCAAAATTTGCCAGCATGATAAAATATTCCACTCTCGCACTGGTGTTAACCAGGACTGATCTTTGAGCCAGGTTAATATCATGGGCACCTCCCACGCATATCAGGCCTCCACAAAATCCCCGGTATACTTGTATATCTGCCGTGCTTCCCATCGATGATGCACGGATGTTGAGCTGGTCACCGGTACCAGTGAACTGGAACCATCTAATGCCCCGATAACGGGCATGCCCACCGTTAAAGCAATCTGGCAGTGAGAAGGATGCAGTATCGGGTGAAAAGTTTGTGCCTGTATGAACCTGACCGCAATAGGTTCTGACTGCATTCCCACAGCCATTAGACAGCATCAAATAGCTATGCCCTGCGCTCCAATCTCCGGAATCGAATCCATCAACATTGCTCCTCCAATCAGAAAATAATCGTACAGATGGCAAATCATTGGTATTCCGCTTTAAAATATCCGTTCCTGGAGGTATGGGTAAAATCTTCGGCGAAATCTGTGGTGAAAAATCCCAATTCATGGTCGACACCTTAATTGGAGACCATAGCTTCAGTGGTGAAAAGGAGTTCTTAAATTTTTGAAATGGATGGGCGACATTAGGACCAAAACCGGAGACAAAATCAACATGCAAACTGCCCGGTTCAGATGGTTGTTTACGTGTGGTTTTTTCCTTATTTTTTACGGAAAAGAGATCTACCAAATCAGTTGTCGAACACCAGAGTTCTACCGGCTTCTGACTAAATTCACAATCTGGAAAAACGGATTGAACCGGTAAGGCAATACCTCTTTCACCACCAAAATCAGGACCATCTTCCTCAATAGCTTTCCAGGCAGTAAAAGTAAATAGTCCTGCCACTAATAGTGAATAGGCAAACACCAGGGAAAATCTACTTTCTGGCAGTTTACGGATCATGAAGGCAATCTAAGAAATTCGCCGGAAAGATTAGGATACAATTTAATACCTAATCTCCTAAATATGGATCCATTTTGTTATTTTCAAATTCAGTTTTAGCGAACTTCAGCTATCAATGTCTTCATCAAACTTCAACTATTTTCTTTAACCCTCCTGTTAATCGTTCAAACCCGGGATGATGTCAATGCAATATCAGCATGAGCCCAGGCCTTCTGAAAATCTTCTTTGATTTCTGCTGCTTCGCGGGCTTTTCCCTTGAGCATTGAGGCTCTGATAAAGTCCAAATAAAGACCATCCATTCGAACGGTTACGCTGCAAACAGCACGATAAACTGTTTCCGCCTGGACAGTCTGACCGGTTTCCGGGAGAGCAGCTCCCAAATATTGGCGGGTAGTGCATGCCAGGCTCAGGTTCCTGATGGCTGAACCTAATTATATCGTCAATCCATGTGTCACCAAAGTATCAGGAAAACCTATTACTACTTTGAATCTGCAATTTTCTTTTCAACGTGACTTATCAATTCTTTCATCTCCTTTTCAGGACTGAAGTCCAGTAATTTCAGATCTTCCACCACAGTGGCCTTGTGACCGGGCGCCAGGTAAAATGCATCACCGGCTTTTAACACCACTTCATTACCATCATCGTATTGGAGGCGCATCGAACCTTTGATGATATATCCCCAATGTGGTACCTGGCAACTGTTGTTTTTCAGCCCTACCAGCAGAGGGGCAAAATCGGTACCGGCGGGCAATTCGTTGATAGCTACCGTCATTCCACCCCATCCATTAAGATGGTTAATGACCATGTCCTTGGGAAAATCTTCGACTGAGATATGTTGTTCTTTAGTAGCAGCTAGCTTTTTCTTTGTAGCAACAGTTTGTGCAGAGCTTTTTGCCAATACCACCAGTAATAAAGTAATAGTAACTAAACCCATCAAAATCCTTTTCATAACCATTTGTTTTTAAGGTTCACAATGGTGTCCAAGTTATGAGGGATTGAAAGACTGTGG
>JBGTCB010001160.1:0-4155 GCA_041748995.1 Saprospiraceae bacterium
CTACGGAAAGATTTTGCGGCCTCCCAAAAAGTACAGTTTGAAGACGATATTACCGCATCCATTGTCATTGATTCAAAACGTCTTAAATACCTTAATCCCGACTGCACCAATCCGAGTGTTAAATTGGTTAAAAATTGTGAAGCCCGATTGTTTCAAAGACCGGACGACTGCATCCATAATGGTTATGACCGGCAGGCTGAGTTTGATCTCTCCAGTCCAAATAGTTTTATTTCAAATTTTGAACCCCTTACACGCACGCAAGTTACGACGATTCAGGAAGATACAATTGGCTTTGAGGACTACACCAGACCAGTAAAGGACTTGATTAACGGTTTTCTTGCAGGTTCCAGTCCTCGCTTTTTGGTTGTATCATCCGAACCGCGAGTGGTCAATGGTACACCTTCGAAAAATCCCCGTTATTTACAAACGCGACCGGATCTGGTTCACCCTGACCAAAGATACCTGGCAGAAATACGCACCCGGCTCAGCCGGAGGATACCGGCAGAGATGCCTTTATACCTCCCGGTCAATGCGGTGTTAACCGGTAGGAGGAACAATCCGGCAGATCCCTCCAATAATGTACCACCTCTGGCAGTCTATAATCCAATCCATTACCAGGAATTACCCGAGCTTTTCATTGATTTTATCGCCAGCATTACGGGCAAATCACCATCGACCACCGGATTTGGTTCAGAAGGAGCACTAACTAAAGGTCCTTTTAATGCCCTGATACCAGCAGCTGATTTAAACAATGCCTTTTTATCTTATATTTTGACAGGATATGCTGGGTTCTCATCGGCTGCCGGTTATATCGGACCAAAATACCGGGTTGATCACGATATTAGTTTACTTATACCAGAAATCTGGTGTCGTATGACGGTCAAAGAAAAAGATCCCTTATACCTTATTGAAAATGAATATCTGGAGAAAGTCAGAGACCTGGAATATAAGGGAAGAAAAATCAATGCCAGTCTCCTGGGTTATCGCATCACTCGTAAATTTGTCCATCATTTTCTTGGCCGGATCTTTAGTAACCCGGACGCTGTATTAACTGACGATATGTTAACTCCCGAGTTACAGGACATGGATGCATTTGTAGCCTCCATTGACAATCTCACCATCACGCAAAAAAGGGTAGCTGAAGGATACTTGAGGGATGGGACGTTAGAGGCACTTTGTCCTCCCCTGCAGGCATTGGTGAAAATTATGGTCGAGGGAAACTATGAAGGTAAAGATCGTCATCATCCGGAAATACGGGCAATGTTCACCAGGGACTCTGTGCTAAAAAGTACATGGTATAAACAAAGGCTTTATATCAAGCAGCAACGTGATATCGATTTGTGGTCAAAGAACACTGACTATCTTGAAAACTTTCTGGCTAAAAAGAATTTTGCTGAAGCTGCTGACCGTCTGGACATACGGTCCCGGCTTCATGAAGCCCGATACCGTTTGGAAAAGGTACAATCCGCTGCCTATTTACAAGAACTGGAAGGCACCTTTGGGGCTGATCCACTGAAACCGGTTGAGGTTTCTGTTGAAAATTGAACTATATACACTCATTTTAGCTCTACTAAGTAATTCATTAATCTTGATTTAATAAGAAAGATTCCGTGCTGGGTTGTTTAAGAATTCCTCGTTTCAAATAAGTCCGGAGCTGATACTGTTAGTGATTCCAACCCTTTTCATGAATCTGAGAACTGTTTTCATGTTTCTCGGGCTAATTTCTTAAATTAAGAAAGTAAAATAAATACTGATGAAATATCTATCTATGCTCATTCTAAAAATTACTTGTGCCCTATTGGCAATTTCTCACATGACACTCTATTCTCAAAATCACCCTGATGGAAAGCTTCGCATTATTGCCTTTGGAGCCCATCCTGATGATGCCGAATTAAAGGCCGGCGGAGTGGCTACGATGTGGGCGGCCCAGGGTCATCATGTCAAATTTGTTTCCTTGACCAATGGTGATATTGGCCATTTTGAAGAAGCCGGTACACCATTGGCGAATAGACGAAGAGTAGAGGTAGCTGAATGTGCCCGGATTTTTGGTATCGAAACGGAAGTACTCGATATTCATGATGGTGAATTGATGCCAACATTAGAGAATCGTCGCAAGGTTGCAGATCTCATCCGGGAGTGGCAGGCAGATATTGTCTTGAGTCATCGACCAAACGACTATCATCCGGATCACCGATATACTGGTGTGCTCGTGCAGGATGCTGCGGTCGTCGTGGTTGCTCCATTTTTCTCCTCCAATACCGAACCCACTAAACGAAATCCGGCCTTTTTGTTTTATTCAGACGGATTTCAAAAACCTTATCCTTTCGACCCCGCTATCGTGGTCGACATAAATGATGCTGTGCAACAAAAGTGGGACTGTATCGGTGCCATGCCATCACAATTTGCGGACGAACATTCCTGGCAGGCAAGTTACCGGGCCGATGTACCTAAAGAAGAAAGTGCCCGAAAAGCTTATATTCTGGATTTGGTTAAGAAAAATAACGAAGCCGTTGCCAACCAATACCGTGACAAACTCATCGAGCTTTATGGTGAAGAACAGGGTAAGATGGTCAAATATGCCGAGGCTTTTGAGCTTTGTGAATACGGAACGCAATTGACCACAGAGCAGTTGAAAGCCCTATTTCCAGGATTTGATTAAGACATGTAAATTCTAATAGTTTAGATAACTATGAGAAATTTGATGAAACCCTCTATTCAAAACTTGATGGCTCTTTATGTTATTTAAGCAAGAGCATCTAGAAGGTATTCAAGCTGGAACGATATCACTTGCATTTCGAAAATGGCAAAGACCGACAGTTAAAAAGGGCAGTCTGATCAAAACTGCTGTGGGACAATTAGAAATCCTAGATATTTTACCTGTGGAAGAAAACACCATCACAGAAAACGATGCCTACCAGGCAGGTTATCTTACTAAGGCGGATCTTTTGAAAGCCCTCAATCATAAAATTCAAGGCGTGTGTTATAAGATTATGGTGCGTTATCACTCTCCCGACCCCAGAATTAAATTACGTTCCCAAACGAACCTGACCAACGACCAATTTCAACTTATTGCTGCGCAATTAAATAAATGGGACCGATCCAGCAAAGTTGGTGCATGGACTTACCGGGTCATGTTTGCTATTAAACAAAACCCTAAGGTTAGAGCGGTGGATCTCGCAGAAAAATTAGGTCTTGAAAAAATCTGGCTTAAACTGAATATTCGAAAACTCAAAAATTTGGGCTTGACCATCAGCCACGACATTGGATATAGTCTTTCACCTCTTGGTTTAACATTCTTAATTAAATGAACAGAAAATTCGATCCAATACATGATTGACACTGCTCCGTATCCGCGAAAATTCTGAATGTGAGTAAACACGTTTTGCGGGTAAAGGGGGTTGGCATGCATACCCTACTCTGAAAGAGAAACACGCTTGCCAATTCTGTAACCGGTATTATGAACTGGAGTTTGGCATCAATCGCAGAACTTCAGCTATGATTGTCAGATCATTTCTGTGTAGAGATCGAAGCATCAACATGACTATTTCAATAACCTCCCAGCACCTTCTGAGGGTGAAGCTATGACTACATCATGATGAGCATGAAAGAAGTCAAGTTGCCGAATTTGCAGCGAATCTGGCTTTCAATCGAAAGTTCAGCAATATCCCTGGTTCATCGAGGAACAAAAAAAAGAGGGTCAATCAAGAACGATTAACCCTCTTTAGAATTTATCAAATTAGTTTTATTCGAGCTGGAATTTAACCGGAAGGTTAAATTGTACCCTAACAGCTCGTCCCCGTTGCTTGCCTGGCGTCCACTTTTCACCCATGCCATTCATGAGGTTCACTACTCTCAGCGACTCATCGCCACAACCAGCTCCTATGTCACGAACTACCTGAGCGTCTGTGATCGAGCCATCTCTTTCTACAACAAAACGGATAACACACATTCCCTCTACCCCATTTTCCCGGGCGATAGCAGGATACTTGATGTTTTTGTATATGAACTCCAACATCTTCTTGTCTGCACAAGCTTTTTTTGCATTATTATCTCCAGCTTCGTTTTCACAGCCAGGGAAACGAGGCATCTGTTCAACCACCTTAAATATTTCCTCCACTTTGGGCTCTGGTGGTGGTGGTGGTGGTGGTGGTGGCG
>JBGTCB010001161.1:0-3120 GCA_041748995.1 Saprospiraceae bacterium
GCAATGCCTTGTTGGTGGCACCGTGCCGGTTCTTGATTCGCTGCGCCTCGTCGATCACCACCAGGTCGTATTGCAGATTGGCTCGCTGAATAATCTCCAGGTCACGCGGCATCAATTCATAGTTGGCGATCTGCACCGGTATTTTTTCCTGAAATTCATTAATGAATTTTTCAGTCCATTCATATTCGCCTAGTCGCAAAGCCAGGACCACTACATTTTTAAACGTCCAGTGGGATAATTGATCCCTGTCATGCAGAAGTTCTTTATCCAGAAGTTCTTTGTAAGTTTCAAATGCCTCTATAATAAATTCATTCTTACCCTGATTAATCTTGCGTGTACAATAATTAAGGGCAGAAGTATAAATTTCTTTCATCTGATCTCCTGGCAGCAGATTACTATAATTTTTTAGCTGGGTTTTTAATTTGAAATAGTGCTCTTCATGATTGGGCTCCAGGTGGGTCAGGACAATCTGATAGTATATTTGGATTAAAGGAATATGATCAAATTCGCCTCTTCTAATCAATTGAATAATTTCATCAATCAGCCTGTTTTGATATTCGTGATTTAGAAAGGTTCTTCTGCTGAGAACCTCGCAGTAAAACCTAAGCTTTTCGATGAGATAGAATGTGTCCAGGTTTTCAACAATGTCATCAATATTGGTGATTTTAAACCTTTGAAGATTGGATTGCCTTACAATAAAAACATTCTTTTCAATCTGATACCGGAAGTAGTAGTAATCGGATCCTTTTTCGGGATATCGTGAAATCAGGGTTTGGACGCGGTTAAGATGTGTTTTGTAGAGAGGCTCCAGATCCTTCCGGCTGAGAGCTCTGAGTCTGGTCGAAGTCTCCAACAAGACATCACTGAAGTACAACTCAGAACTAAGAAAACGCTCTACCTGATGTAAAGCATCAGAACAGGCTTTTCTGAACCGGAGATCATCATACTCCTGACCGGGATTGATAAGCGACCATCCATCAATCTTAGAAGATTCAACCGTATCTGACTTAATCTCCTGGATGATCCACTGAATCAGATGCTTGATCCGGAGACTATCCTGTGAAGTTCCATCTTCCAGGTAGCGAAGTAGACGGTTCAATTCCACTACACTGAATGATGACAATATCCGGTACAACTTTGTCTTCTTCATAAGATTAGTAAAGGTACAGACCAATATTTTACATGGACAAAAGTTATATATAAAAATTGTTAAAGTTTACTGCTCATTTGTTCGACGGGTATTAAAATCAGGCAGATCTTTTTATATTGCAAGCGACTTTAATATATCCACATGACCATGTCAGCAAGAAAATTTGCTTACTTATTGGTTTTCAGCGTGTTATGGTCTTTAGCGTACACTCAGGAACTACAATCATACAAACACGTTAAAATACTACCCGGTGAGTCGATTGATGTTCCGGTGAAAAGCAGTATCTATCCTGATTTTCTCCGGAGACCTGATCATGGCACTGTCGCAAGGTTCAAGTTTGGATATGAGGATGTCTATCGCGTCCGCTATACTGCTTCCGATGGATTTGTAGGTATTGATACGGTGATCTATCAAACGCAGCGTATTGTTAATGGTAAGAAAATCCCATTTTTTGAAGGTTTTGTTGTTGAAAGTTCTCCCGTTCTTGCAGAAGCAGACTACTACACGCTGCACCTGGAGGATGGTACGGTCAATTTGGATATACTCGCCAATGATCACACTTCAGTACCCAATCTGAAAGTAAAGAAACTCAGTTATGTGAGCAGTGGATCTGCGTCTATCTCTGCAGATCAGACTTATATTCGATTCACACCTTCAAGTGCAGGTTATACAAGAATTGGTTACATTGCTTGTGGTGATGGTGGCTGTTCAGCAGGTTTTACCCTTATAAGGGTCGACAGTAACGCAGACCCGGTAGGTGACACAATCCGGTATCTCATAGAGAGAGATGAAAGTGTCACCATTCTGGTCGCCCCTGGATTTAACCCACCGAGCAGTACCTACTATTCCGGAACACTTACCCGCCTCGGACCACAGATCTACAATTTTCAGGCAGAACTCGGCTTTACCGGAATTGAAACACTACGATTCTCACAGATCAAAGGAGGTGAACAAATTCTCCATATAGCTACCATCGAGATCATTGATCCCTTTGCAAATAACGGTTGGAATAATCATGATCAGTTTTACACTGAGGTAGGTAGCAGCATTACTTTCTCGGTGCTGGATAATGACCTCGGAGGGCAAATCAGCCAAATAAATCCGGATGGTTTAAAGGGTACATTGATCTCAAACACTCCCGGACAATTTACCTTTACTCCGCACGCAGGTTTCCGTGGCCAAACTAAATTCAGTTACGAGGTATGTGCCGAAGGACGTTGCGATGTTGCAGATGTCTATCTGACGGTTCATAATTATGAACCATTGTATCCGGCTATTCACCTGTATACTACCAGGAATAATCCACTATTCATAGATTACGAGGTGCCGATTGATCAATATAGTTTCAGTGTGATCAAAAGTGCACTTCATGGTGTGGTAACAATTAGTGCTGATGGGAAATCGCTGACCTATGATCCGGCATCCGGTTATAGTGGATCAGATGTATTTCAGTTGAAATATTGTGCCGGATCAGCTGGTTTTTGTCAAACACTGAATGTTTCTGTAAATGTACAGGATCAGGTGGGAAGTTCTTGCTTGGATTGTATTTGGCCGGGTGATCACAATAATGATGGAATGGTGGATGTTCAGGACGCAGTCGTCCTGGCAACTAATCTGGGGTATACCGGACCTTCCCGAGGTGCCTATAATCCAGAATACTGGTATGGCCAGACGGCTTTAAACTGGCCGTCAGCAAATACCATAGGTACCCCCAATTTGAAATATGTTGATAGTAATGGGGATGGCCTTACATCGACCGAAGATCTGCAGGCGATAACGATTTTCTATGGGAAAGCCCATGCGATCCCGTCTACTCCCCCGGTGGCAATGGAAGCCGTGCCCCTGTATTTAAATCTGCTAACCCCGGAGGTACAATCCGGTGATTGGGCAGTGATTGAAGTCTCCTTAGGCCTTGCGAGCGCGCCTGCCCAGGATTTGCTGGGTGTTTGTTTTTCTTTTGAAGCGGGGAG
>JBGTCB010001162.1:0-5371 GCA_041748995.1 Saprospiraceae bacterium
GGAAAGACAGTTCAACTATTAACCGAATTTTCGCAACACAGCCCATCAAATCAAGGATCCCTGATGCACCTGACCGAAGCACCGGATCTTCGATCTTCGTAGAAATTGATGGTAGAGGTGGAGTTGGTATTCAGGGATTGAGTGTACGCATCTCCGTTGGAACCTGCAGGAGTACCCCACCAGAATCCACTATCTCCGATAAATACAAAATTGCCATTAAAATCGCGCAAACCTCCTGGCAGACCGCTAAATCCACTTTCATTAGTTGCACCTATATTTGGATCATTCCAATATTGCAAACCTGATTCTTTCATTTTTCCTCCGGCCAGATTTACTCCATTTAGAAAAGTGATCAGGGTATTCCAGTCTGCCTCAGTAGGGATGTGCCAGCCAACCGGACAGAGCTTTCTGGCGTCATTAACAGCATACCAGTTGTAAAGTTTGCCATAGACATACTCCTGGTCCATGTCGTTATTATACCAACAGAATGCTCCAGTTGAAAGAGCAGTCCATGAACTGCCTGACTCAACTCCGGGAATCGGATCTCCATTCCGAAATTTCGCTGTTTTGAGATTTTCCTTCATCCAGATTTGGTTTCCAATGGTGTCAGTCTTGTAGGTATACCCGTCTACGTCGTATAGCGGTCTTCCGGTAAGAGATACCCAAAAAACGCCATTCCATCCTTGAAAATCCTTACCAGACCATCGGATCGTACCCCGGGGATAGACCGGATTGCTTGTACCAAAGCCTGGACCATTGGAAGCATTTATCTGAATGCCTCCATCAATTTCAGACAGGAGGCCATCGCCATAGTCTACTTCTCCTCTAAAAAACACCTTGGACCCATTTAGTTTAGTCCAATACAAACCGGTGTATCCTTCCACATTGGGTTCATTCCAACGGATCGATCCTGGCTCAGCCAGGGAGTCGATAAGATTGCCGATCTTCAGGCCCCCATCGACAAAAAGACTGACCGGTTGAGCGGCTATCTCTGTAACAAGTGAAAAAAAGATTACCCATACCATTATGTTCTTTAAATGTTGCAATTTCATATTTCATTTTTTTGAAGGTCTCCCGGTTATATTAACGGACACACCGGACGGATAAACCATTGAGTTTATCGGCTAAATTGATATCCAGATGACCATTATAATAGTAGAGATTGGCATAATAGACATCCTGGCCGGATCCATTGGCAGCCCACCAATATCCGATCAGTCTCATATTGACAAAATCACCGTTGCTGCTACGCAGACCGGCCGGTAAGGCTGTAAACCCTGACTCATTGGTTGCTTCCGCATTATTACTTTGCCAGTGTGAAGTCCCGATTTCCTTAAGTTTTCCTCCACAAAAATCTTGTCCGCCCAGTTCCAGAGCCAATTCTGACCAATCTCCATAAAAAGGAACCTGCCAACCCACTGGACAGAGACCATGACTGCTGGTTGCAGTATACCCATTATATAATTTACCATAAGGTAGATTTGTGTTTGGATCATTGTTGACCCAACAATAAGAACTGATGGCCAGGCCCCAGTCAAGACTCGAACTGGAAAGTTGGATCGGAGTACCATCGTTGAACCGGGTAGTTCGAAGGTTTTCGAGCATCCACTGACGGTTTCCAATGTAAGCGGTCAGGTACACATTGCCATCGATATCCGTCACAGATCCAAACTTAGGTTCCGTCAATAGGTACCAACTTACTCCATCAGTTACTTCAAAATTACTTCCTGTCCAACGGATTACTCCTGCCTGGGGGGGAAACATCATAGGATTACCTATCTGAATAGATCGGTCCAGCTTTACCGCCAAATTCTGGGTGTAACCCTGCGTAACCGTCAGTAAAAAGCAAATAGTAAGAAGGAGTCTCATATTTTAAATATTTTTTAAGTTTTCTCTTGCCTTGTTTAACCACAGACAAATCTAGGTAAGCGACACCATCAGATCTGTTGAATCAGTTCCAATTCTTTATACTATAGTTCCAGAAAGGTATTTGCACTGGAAGCATTAACACCAGAATACTCCAAAACCATTGTTGCACGCAAAGGCAGAGAGACGCAAAGGGTCAAATCAGACAAATTCAAACTAAACGGGAAGACAATTCAGCAAAGCAGGACCTCCTATCCCCTAACAGGAGGCTTTTCTGCGTGCTAGATAGAAGTAACCTATCAAGCACAATGTTTCTTTGGAGAGCCATAACATCATACTACCCTCACAGCCATCACACTCCAAAACGTCATCATACCAGGTTATTCAGTCATCGAAGCGAATTGACCGTATAACATATCAGGTTATTTTCTAACTCATTACCTGATTGAGAAACTATGTCGTGCACTGTCAATTCATAAATATAACCCGCTCGGATTAGCGGTAATTTTAATGTCATTTTTCGTCGATCAGCTGAAATATCCACGGATGATACGGGTATTTCCTGTATATCGTATTGATCGGATCCATATTTTAAATGATAATCATAGTAGTAATGCCTCACCCGGAACTTCTCTGGATTTATTACCAGACTATCACTTAGTGGCTGCGTAAAGATGAGCTGAAACCCATCGGGCAACAAGCGCATTTGTTCAATATCCATCGGAACTTTACCGGTGTAGACAATCCTCTGGATGCCCAGATCCCCTGCAAATCCATATTGTGCCTGACCCACCCAAAGACTGCCGTCCGGGGCAAAAGCCAACCGGTTATTTCCTATACGCAAACCATGACCATCCAAAAAAGGAATACAGGCTCCCTGCAGTTGACCACCGACTTCCTCCAGCATGACCCGCAATATTCGACCCTGGTTCATCTCTCCAATAAAAAAGTCACCCACGAAAGGTCCAAATTGGCCATTGGATCGCTCAATGACCGGCTGACTGGGTGAAGCAGCCATGATTCCATGGGGAAATAAAACAGCTGCCCTGGTACGCCGGGCATCTAACTCGTCAACCGGTAGCTGCGAGGGGTCTCCCTGGTTCCATCCTGCCTCCCATAGCAGGCTGGCAGGATGTCCGTAAAAATGATTTCTTTCCACATGATACAACTTGCTGGTTCCGACCCAATCGCCCTGATTGTCGGTGCAAAATAATCGGTTTTCATCATCGATCACCAGTCCGTTGGGTGACCGGAAACCACTGGCAAATGGTTCGATCACTCCATCTGTTCTTATTTTGATAATCCAGCCCCGGTAGGGAACAGCGGCATATTTCTGCATCGGTTTGCCTGGTACCAGGGTGGTATCTAACTTTCCCCGCACTTCGTTTAAAATATGGCCATATTCGGATGCGGTGTTCAGGCTAATATAGAGATTACCTTCCCGGTCACGGACCGGACCATAATTCCATTCATGATAGTTACCGGTCATTCCAAAGTCGTCGGTCACTGTTTCAAAAAGATCTGCCTTCCCATCATTATCCGTATCCACTAAACGGGTAAGCTCCGGGCGTTGCATAACCAGCATCTCTCTTTCATTAATGACCAACAGACCCAGAGGTTCGTGCAAACCGCTCGCAAACAATTGCCAATCAGCATTTACCGGATCATAGATCATCACCTCACCCCGAAGAAAACAGGCCACCAGCCGACCATCCGGTAAGAAATCCAGAGCGCCAGTTTCCCCAGTCAGTCCATCCGGCAGAGCAACATTTTCCACCACATACGATCGCTCTGGTGCTTTTGGCCCCATATCAGATTGGCATCCAACCAGCCAGATAATAAGGAAAACAAGGTGATCAAATGACCTTTTCATAAACTGGATTTTGACACCATAATCCAGAACCCTGCAGCTTCCTGAGCATTCAAGGTCAGCGTGTCATCTTGCCAATAACCCTTATCGGACTGGCAGGTCACTCCATCGGATGGTTTGTGTACAAACCGTATTGATTGCTCTGCTCCGGTGATCCGAAATCGTCGAATCAATCCCAAACCATCTTCCTGTGGAAGTATCATTTCAAAGACCTCCATCTCATTTACCTGGTAGTGAAAATCCGGATAACCGTCGACCAAACGGTAACCTTTAAATTTCACCCTGGGTATTTCGTCGGATTGGCCTATCTGGAAAGGTAAGGTGGTCTCATCCTGGTAAAATACTGTGCCCAAAATCTTGGCATGCATCTCCCCTTTAATAGTCCAATAGTCGGTGAGATCCAGAAATTCTCCGGACCATGCATAACGTAACCGGCAGGATCCGGCATCCCAACAGTAGTTTATCTCCCCGGGAAGACAGACCGCAATAGCAGCCGGACCGGCATCCGGCATGAACACGCGGTAGAGATAGGGAGCTTCAGGTTGGTAAGGATGACCGCTTACCGTATCTCTTCCCTGCGCCTCATCCTCACCTTTTCTCCGATGTTCTGGTACATGAACATCCGCAGCGATCAGAGGCATCACACCATTGGTGACGTGCATGGCACCATACATGATACTGCCATGACCAGGAAAAGTGCAGACATAGGGATAAACTCCGGTATTGGACGGTGCCCGAAAGACGATGGAATCCATTGCACCGGCTGGAAGAGAAGGAATAGCCCAAAGGACCTCAGAAATGGGAGGAATATAACCAACCACCGGTCCAGCCTGCCCAAGCGTCAGAGCTTCATCCACAATACGTTCCCGGCTATTTTTACGACCTATAATCAGGTTGTGTTCCATTTCATCCGCGTTGAAAAAAACCAACTTGACATATTCGCGCGGTCTGACGGAAAACCGGACGGGATCATATTGCATTCCATTGCTGGTGGTGATTGAAATCCTTAGAGTATCAGCCAGGGTCTGGCCATCAAGATCAAGAACAAATGAGCTCAGAAACAGGCTCAGAAAACAAGTTGTACCCTTAAATCCCGAAAGGAGGTTTTGGCCCATCTATCCTACCTCCGAATTAGCCGAATCAATCATCCCTTTAATGTAGCCAAAAGCATGGGCAAAAGCCTGATAACCTCTTGGATCATCCGGGTGGGTAGGCACATGATCCGGGCAAATAGACCAGGCATAACCGGAATCCCGCAGTATCCGGATCACCTGGATGAAATCGGCTTCACCTTCATCAATATAAACTTCCTGAAAATCATGGAGCCCTCCCTTAATATTGCGCATATGTATCTGGTAAATTTTACCTTTTTCGGCAAAGTATTGCACGATCGGCAACAACTCTGTCTCCGGGTTTTCTAAACCCTCCATTACGGTACCCAAACACAACTGAAAACCGCTGTAAGGACTGTCCACGATCGATTCATACTTCTTAAGTGAGTCAAAAATCGAATCGGGTGCTGCATTCCAATTGTCTACTCCCTGATAGCCACGGGGTAATCCCGGAGGGTCGTAAGGATGAACTGCCATCCTCACATCATATTCCTCACAAACCGTGATGATATTCTGAAGAAAG
>JBGTCB010001163.1:0-4549 GCA_041748995.1 Saprospiraceae bacterium
GGCCCAACCAGTCATTCTCAGGAGATGAGTGTTGCAGTAATGGTTCTGCCGGGAGATTTTTATGGAGGCTGAGGCTATCCCGGCCGATAGCCGAAAAATTGATAAAGACTAAAATGGAGCAAAACAATAGGATCTTCAAACGAGGCAAACCTCCCGGGCCGGTTCTCTGATTGGGTTGGTGATTGGTCGGTTTTAATCGGAACATCGTTAAGTTTGGTGGTTTTAACACCTAACAATCAGGTCTGTAGGCCTCAAATTGCTACAGGATCCTGCTTCGATAGGTCTTAGTTAACACTGCCAAAACATTAGTGTAAACGATTATACTAAATATTATGATTACAGCGAAATTTTTATGTGAAGTTTTTTCGAATCTGGTGTCAGATGCAGAGTTCAATCGGTTTTCAACGTATCTGTGGGAAACCGGATGCCATAGACAGCTAGCTCCAAGAGTTTGCTCAGATCCTAAGGTTGATCTGAAGACGTAAATGGTCTCTTCTGAAACGGGAAGGATCATCATTTCAACCCTGGAGATCTACAGTGACGTAACTGACTGACCGTCTGCCGAGGCTTCCTGGGCAGGGGATCAACAACACCAGGAAGAAAACCAGACAAACTGAGTATCTTCAAATAGACTCCTGGCACTGTGGCATTCTACTTCTTTTTCTGTACTTTTAGGTTAAATATCAGCTCTGAAATGTGCACTGGCCATAGTACTTCTTTCATCGTTCATTGTCCCAGAGCTGCTGGTTTTCAGCTATTTAGGGCTGGAGGAAATCCATATGCAACCTGAATTGGAAATCCGGATGGAACATCCCGAAACGGCTGAATTGCGTTTATTGGCTTTCACCCCGGAACAAACTCATCTGTTTCGTTGGGAGCATGTCCGCAAATTTGAATACCCGGGGTGGATGTACGATAGCGTGCGTGCCTACCAGCACCATGACCCGACCTATTATGACTGCAGGCCGGATCACGAGGAAACCCGGTTAAAGAGAAAAATGAACCAACTTCTGGTCAATGAACCTATACTTCATTAATATTATCTTAAATCCTGAATTGCTATTCTCAATAAGTTCAACTTAGACGATATATTATTACGACCATTCAATAACCCATATAATATCTATTATTCTCAAACAACTTAAATGAAATATCTCATTTTCATTTTCTTAACCTTTCTGCACGTATCGGGTTATGCTCAAATTTTAAAGGTGATTGACCGGGAAACCGGTGAGCCCATACCACTGGTGACGATCGTCAGTGAAAATCCAATGATTAATACGACCACTAATGAACAAGGTGAAGCGAACATAGCAGATTTTAAAACCTCCCAAAAAATTGAAATCCGTTTTGTGGGATATGCAACCGAAATATTCACTTATGAAACTTTGCAGGAGAATGGATTTATCATCCAATTATTTCATGCCGGTCTTTCGGTTGATGATATTGTAGTAACCGCAACCCGCATTGGACTAAATACCAGAGACATTCCTTTTCAGGTAGCTACACTCTCCGCCCGAGATGTCGCGCTGCAAAATCCTCAGACCGCAGCTGATTTACTGGGTACTTCCGACAAGATATTTATCCAGAAGAGTCAGCAGGGAGGTGGTAGTCCGATGATACGGGGTTTTGCGGCCAATCGCTTGCTCTATACCGTCGATGGGGTGCGGATGAATACCGCTATTTTCCGGGGTGGCAATCTGCAAAATGTAATCTCACTGGATCCTTTTGCCATTGAAAAAACCGATATTTTCTTTGGTCCCGGGTCGGTCATTTACGGCAGCGATGCCCTGGGTGGGGTGATGAGTTTTCAGACCCTGACACCTCAATTTTCCGACCAGGATAAAATGGAATTTAGCGGTGTAGCTTTGGGCCGGTATGCTTCCGCCAACCAGGAAAAAACCGGGCACCTGCATATAAATTCCGGAGGGAAAAAATGGGCGCTGGTCACCAGCCTCAGCGGCAATGACTTTGGAGATCTAAAAATGGGAAAAAATGGGCCGGATGAATACCTGCGACCATTTTATGTAGAGCGCATAAACGGTGAAGATGTCAAAATCCAAAATGAAGAGCCCCTGCTACAAGTACCCAGCGGATACCGGCAATTTAATCTTATGCAAAAAATCCGCTACCGGCCAAATGAGCATTGGGATTTCAACTATGGATTTCATATTTCAGGTACAACGGATTACAGCCGGTATGATCGTCATATCCGGTACCAGCAAGGAGAACCCCGTTATGGTGAATGGAGTTACGGACCGCAAAAATGGCTGATGAATTTATTGCAAATCGATCATCAAACCGCAAATACATTTTTTGATGTATTGACCATTCGCCTGGCGCAACAACAAATGCAGGAGAGCCGGCGTGACCGGGATATTAATGAGCCAATCCGGCGTGTACGGGGAGAAAAGGTCGACGCCTATTCGGTTAATTTCGATTTATCGAAAGTAGTGGATGATCAAAGAAAACTTTTCTATGGTTTCGAAGCTGTCTTGAACCGGGTTCACTCCAATGGAATCGATCAGGATATCGCCCGGGGCGAAGAATATCGGGGACCATCGAGGTATCCTCAGGCAGATTGGTCGTCCCTGGGCCTTTACCTGACTTACCAGGAAAGTTTGTCCGAGGGTCTCATCTGGCAGTCTGGTTTGCGATATAGTCACAACCATATTGATGCGAATTTTGACACCACCTTCTACCCCTTTCCTTTTACTCATTCGGTCATAAATAAAGGGTCGATGACCGGCAGCATGGGTTTGATCTACCGGCCGGTACCATCCTGGGTTATTACAGGAAATTTTGCCACCGGATTCCGGGCACCCAATGTAGATGATATTGGTAAAGTCTTCGATTCGGAACCCGGTTCGGTATTGATACCCAATCCGGATTTAAAAGCCGAATATGCCTATAATCTCGAAGTAGGTATTGCCAGGGTGTTTCGTGATTTCATGAAGTTCGATCTGTCTGCCTATTACACCTTGCTGGACAATGCGATGGTTCGTCGAGATTATACGCTGAATAATCAGGACAGCATTATTTATGATGGTATAAAGAGTCAGGTACAAGCAATTCAAAATGCGGCACAGGCGGAGATCTATGGTTTACAGGCAGGACTCGAACTCCGGATTTGGCGTGGATTTACTTTTAATACGAACATAAATTTCCAAACCGGTGAAGAAGAACTGGATGACGGGACCACGAGCGCATCCAGGCACGCTGCCCCTACCTTTGGCGCCAGCCGGTTGAGTTATGCCGGAGAAAAGATCCGGTTGCAGATTTATGCAGTTTATAGCGCCGGAGTAACATTTGCAGACCTGGCTAAGGAAGAACGGGGGAAACCGGAAATTTATGCCATTGACGAAAACGGAAATCCCTGGTCACCCGGTTGGCATACCATCAATTTTAAAGGCACCTACGCTATCAGCCCCACGGTTACCATTAATGCTGGCCTGGAAAACATCACCGGTCAACGATACCGGCCATATAGTTCAGGTATTGTAGCGGCAGGAAGAAATTTAATCGTATCGTTGCGGGCTGAAATCTGATATGACAAAGATTGAGCAAAAAACAAAAGCAAGCTAAAATACTCCGTCTTTCGAGAAAGATCCACCGAACCACCGGAGTGGTGCTTTTTCTATTCTTTTTTATCGTGGCGGTGACCGGATTATTACTGGGCTGGAAAAAACACAGCGGCGGCCTTTTGCTAGCCGATACTGCCCACGGTTCCTCTGCGGATCTCCGGCAGTGGTTGTCATTAGACAGTCTGCATAAAAATGCCTGTTTGATTCTGGCCGATTCTGTGGATGCTTGTTTATCGAATGAGGTAGACCGTATTGATGTAAGGAAAGACAAGGGTAGCGTAAAATTTATTTTTGCCAACCATTACATCGGCATTCAGTTGGACGGGGTAACCGGCAAGCTGCTGGTCATTGAGCAAAGAAGAGCGGACTTAATTGAAAACATCCATGATGGATCGATCCTGGACTTTTATTTTAAGACGAACAATGGTCAGATCAAACTGATATATACCACGGTTATGGGTCTGGCCTTGCTGATATTTACCATAACCGGATTTTGGCTGTGGTATGGACCAAAGAGGATGCGACAAGGAATGAGAACTTAGTCTATTGATCACTTATTTCCCAACTAATTCACTGGCATATATCCAAATTTAAATTGAATACAAATGGACGAGCTAGCATTTTTCAGGAGAAAGATACCAAACCAACCTCTTAGCTTGTAGGAGGTCGTTGAACCGGGATTATGCATTAGGCTTTCTATTACAAGGCAGAATTGCTGCAAATACGGGCACATCATCGATTTTTGATGCTCACCATGATGGTGACCATGTCTGTGCCCTCAAAAACCTCTGAAGCACCCTGACGGCATTCGCATCAGGGCCAAGCCCGTCTTTATTGCACTTCTGCCTTTCACGACAAAACCCTAATATCCGGGTAGGGCGGTTCGTTACCTCCCCGCACCCCCACAGACCCGTGCGAGCAGTTTTCCCGCACACGGTTCCTCTAATTACGGATTCGCTAATTGA
>JBGTCB010001164.1:0-8315 GCA_041748995.1 Saprospiraceae bacterium
GCTTCATTAAACAGGGAAGTATCACTTCCTTCTATTTCGCATCCTTTGGAATAATTGAAATTCCGTGCCAGATCTGTAAAGGCTTTTAAAATACTGATTACATCCTCAGGCTGGCCGGAGCCATGCCAGGAACCCAGCATGTCAATGGGTGAATCAACCAATGGACCGATCAATGCAATTTTTTCAGAGGAATCAAGGGGGAGGGCGTTATTATTATTTTTTAATAAGACCATAGAATGGCTGGCAATTTCTTGCGCCGCTGCTTTATTTTCCGCAGATAAAATCACGGATTTTTCCCGGGTTTCGTCGGAATACCTGTAGGGATCATCCAGTAGACCTAATTTATTTTTTAATTGTAAAATACGTTTAACGGAAAGATGAATCTTGTCTTCGTTAACCCTGCCATTTTCGGTTAATTCCTGGAGATGATTATAATATACCGCTCCCTGCATATCCATATCCACTCCGGCATTCATGGCAAGCATCGCCGCCTGACGGTTGTCAGCAGCAAAACCATGAGGTACCATTTCATTGATTGAAGTATAGTCTGAAACGACAAATCCTTCAAAATTCCAGATACCCCTCAAGACATCCTCCAACAGATAGGTATGGGCTGATGCAGGTACTCCATCCAGTTCATTAAATGCGGTCATGAAAGTGGTGACTCCGGCATCTATGGCAGCTTTAAAAGGTGGCAGATATGTTTCCCAAAGAGTACGCATGGAGATATCGACCGTGTGGTAATCCCGACCACCCTGAGCGGCACCATAAGCCGCGTAATGCTTGGCACAGGCCAGCATGGTATTGGTGGCTGCAAGATCATCTCCCTGAAATCCTTTGACCCGGGCGGCAGCAATCAGCGATCCCAAATACACATCTTCACCGGCTCCTTCGGCAATACGGCCCCAACGGGGATCACGGGCGATATCGACCATGGGTGCAAAAGTCCAGTGCAGGCCACCGGCTGTTGCTTCTTCGGCAGCAATCCGGGCGGCTTTTTCAATTAATGTGAGGTCCCAGGTAGCAGCCTCGGCAAGGGGGATGGGAAAAATCGTTTTATATCCATGAATCACATCATAACCAAAAAGTAAAGGAATCCCTAAACGACTTTCTTCGACCGCTACTTTCTGGAGCCGGGTATTATAGGCTGCCGTATGCGCATTAAAAATATTACCTGCCCGCCCATTTCGGATATCATCCAGGTAGTTTTCACGAATCGAAGGTCCGGTCGTTGCCCAATCACTGGTGAACAGAGTTAATTGTCCGATTTTTTCCTCCATGGTCATTTGACTTATCAGTGAATCTATTTTATCATCCGACCATGACTGAGCAAAAGATAAATGACTTCCGAAAATTATGAGTGCCGTTATAAGATGATAATATTGCATTTTCCTTTTATTTAAACTTCAAAAAGATTTATCGGAATCTTTGACGATTCACTATTCACTATTCACCATTCACTATTCACCATTCACTTTATACTTTTCACTTTTCACTTTATACTTTTCACTTTTCACTTTCCACTTTCCAGCCATCCTCCTTTAAATCCCGCTTTTTTTAATCCATCGATGATGTAAGGACTTTTTTTCATCAAATTCCAAACAAATTCATTTTCGTAATTCTGTATCTGTATAAGAATTGGACCCTGATCAATTCCAAGATAATCGTGGTCAAACCATCCTTTGTTTTTTGTTTCTTCGGTAAACTTGAAACTCAGATTAAAGGCATCTTTAAAACCATATTCACCAATTAAATTGTCGTAATTGCTTTCCCACATATATTTTAAAGCAGCTAAACATTCATCCGGTGCAAATGGTACCGAACCACCTGCAGCAGTAGGAGCAATAGTACCGTCATCGGTCAACCTTAATGCAGAAGCTCCCCGGGCACTATAGGTCATAAAACGGATGGAATTATTATTCCAAGTAGTATCCAGTCCGGCCGGACCGTCACAAGCGGTAAGCCCCCATTGATCAGGTCCGTAGCCTTTAAATTGTTTAGGGTTTTCTATGCAATATGCCCGGTTTGCCAGGGTAGCCCTCCGGGAGTTTTCAAAATAATCAATTCCTTTTTCCTGCATGTATGTGTCCCGAATACCCCGGAAATCTATATACATGTGACTATATTGGTGACCAAACAAGGGTGAAAACTGAAGGTATTCCTGATCCTGAAAAGTGCCCCACTGATAGGTGGATGTCCACCCTTCCCAGGCGGTTGCCGGTATAGGGTACGTAGGTGATCCCATGGCCATAATAAGCAAAATCATGGCTTCATTATAACCTTTCCAGGAAGCAGCAATATAGCCTCTTTCCGGGTGCCAGCCCATACTGAGTTTCGTATTGTCGAGATACATCCAATCCCATTGTACCCTCCTGAAGAGGTCATTGCCCAGTTGCCGGATGGCTTTTTCTTCGGGATTATTCCGGTCAAAGTATTCAATAGCCGAAATGATTCCAGCCATCAGTAAACCGGTATCGATGCTGGATAATTCTACATTTCTATAACGGAGAGCCTCATCGATAGTAAGAAAATGATAAAAAAATCCCTTATGACCACTGACTCCCGTACGGTCGGGACCCTGGGGCAATGCGGACAAGACATGTAGAGTTTTGAGAATACGTTCAGTCGCCTGTTTTCTAGTAATAAAATCATTTTCAACACCTATTAAGTAGGAGGTAATTCCGAATCCCGTAGCAGCAATACTGGAAAATCTTAATGTCGGATGACGGTCGGGAATTTGCAGATTATTTTCGTATGCTTCCTGCCAAAAAAAATCAAAAGTTCGTTTTTTTAATTCCTCAACGGAAAAAGTCGAGGTTATTTCTGCCGATGTCGTTTGAGTGACTTGTTGCTTTGTCCGGCAGGATAATAAAAGAAAAAAAGTCAGATATAGGTATAATGGCAGGAAAAGATGAATCTTGCGTTCCATCATTGTACAGGATATTAAAAAGAAAAACATGGGTGCAATGATGCACCCATGTTTCTACTTTCCTAGTGTTTGATAAATTTGGCGTTTCCGGCCAGTTTACCGTTCAGATCATAAACCTGGACAAAATAAAATCCGGGTTTAAAATTACTTACATCAATTTGGGATTGCGAATGATATCGATCCCGGTAGGTCATTACTCGTTGACCAACGGTATTGTAAATTTCAATTTTACTCATTTCCTGCGGTGCTTCAATTCGAATAACTTCCACTGCCGGGTTAGGAGTGATCGCAAAACTTGGTAAAGGTTCGAATGTAAAAGCACCTACGGTGGTTTCGCAACTGGTACCGGCTACCCGGATATTATCAAAGTAGTAGGTCTTATCTTCGGTCGGAGTATTTTCAAAATCGAAAATAAGGGAAATGGTTTTAAATTGATCGTTTGGAAATGTACCGAAATTCCAGGTTAGTGTTTGCCACTCATTGGGTGTGGTATAGGACTGTAAATTATCGGGCATATTACCGATGGTCAAGCCGTTTTCCAGTTTCAAACCAACCATCGCTTCATGGTCCATTAATACGTCCATACTGATATTCATGTTTTCAGGGTCTGTGAAGTTGATGGCTGTTTCACCCCGGTAGAAAGTTCCTGCAAAATTCTGAACTCCATCCGAACCATCACCAACACCGGCTGATTCAACAAAAGCCGCAACCGTTTCGGACAAATTCACCCCTGATGGCATTGGATTAGGAACTGTGTGTATCGTACTGTCTGCATAAGTTCCATTGGCGAAATAGACCCATCCAACCGGATTAAACGGTTCTGCTTCAAAGTTGGCGATGCAAGCTTCAAAAGGAGCAAGACTCCAACGAATATCATCCCAGTAGTAAACTTCTCCAATCATGGCAGTAACTCCGGCATTCATAAATAGCACGTGTTTATTGTGACCCTCACCAACAGATGCACTAAAATCAACACTATAGGTTACCCAGGTTTCTGCTTCGGTTACATCTACGAATACCTCCTGATTACCGTTAGGTCCCTCCAGCTTAAACAACATGGGAACGAGCCTTGGTGCCCAGATTTTCATACTCAATTGATTATACGTCGTCAGATCAATTGGTGCGCTAAATTCGTAGACCACAGAAGCCCACTCACCATCGGGTTCTGTATACTTACCGACAATGGCACTGTTGTTTCCTGCTGAAATATCCGGATTGGGTGATACTTCAATATCAGCCTCACCAGCAATTATTGCAGCATTACGCTGGCATTCAAAATCATCAATAATTCTGGGATTGACTTCAACGCCTTCGCAGACATCAACGGTTGTTTCTCCGAGAGACAAATTGTCCAGGTAGTAGGGGCCGCTCAGGTTACTTTCTGCATCAAAAATCAGATTGATCTGGCCAAAGTCTGTGATGCTGGCGGAGGTCGTGAAATCAAATGAAACGGTCGTCCATTCTCCGGTCACAGGAATTTCCCGGGTCACCTCCCGATTGCCCTGAACCGGACTAACTAACTGCATTGTTACTTCTGAGGCTCCTTCCGGAGCCCAGATCTGCAAGTTAAGTTGCGTCGCCGCACTAAGATCAAGGGTGTCAAGCAAGATCGCGGTTAGTGAACTAAAAGCATTACTGCCCCGGAAGTAAGAACCCACACTCATACTTTCATTGGAAGGACCCGAATCCGGGTTGTCAATGATTGTAAAAGTCCCATTGGCAGCTTCATTAAGACTTGGAAACCAGGCCAACTGACCACCGTCCTCAAAATCTTCCAATATGGTTGCCTCAATTATTTTCTCTATCCAGATAATTTCATCGATATAAAAATCCGTATCGATATCCAATGCGGTTCCTGCGGCAAAGAATATTCCAAGCCGCTTATGATCTTCGGTTGCAAAGGCGCTGAAATCGGCGCTGAAGTCCTGCCACGAATTGGTCTCCGGAATTTCAATGAAGATTTCTCTGGCTGGTGACGCACCACCTTCCAGCTTAAATAACATATTTCCTTCCACCGGTGACCAGATTTTAGAGGTCAGTACATTTAAGGTAGACAGATCAATCGCATTTTCATAGTCAGCTATCAGTGTGGCCCAGGCCTCCCCAGCTGGTTTGCTGTAAAGACCTACTCCTGCTGTACTATTGACAGTCGAAAGATCGGGATTGTCCACGACAGACAGACGATCCCATCCATTGTCATAAGAGGCATTACGCTGACATTCAAAATTGTCTACTACTCCGGGGATAGGAGCAACACCAGAGCATGAATCCCATGGTAGTAAAATTAAATTGTCAAACAAATACGTGTCACTGCTTTCTTCAACTCCCGGATCGAAAAATAAAATAATTTTATTAACGGTTGTAAAGTCAGCTGCTGCACTAAAATCGAGAACATATTCACGCCATATATTCGCAGAAGGAATATTTACCCGCACTTCCCGGGCTTCACCGGAGCCCTCCAATTTCAGTATAAATGCAGATTTGACAGGAGAATAAACCTGAATGCTGAGCTGATTTAAGATACTTAAATCCATCGGTGTTGTCTGCTCATGAAGCAACAAGCTAAAAGCATGCATATCCGATTTTGTGTAGGAACCCACATTAATGCTGGAGTTGATTCCACTGGTGTCGGGATTCTCTACTACTCCGTTAAATATTCCGTCCAGACCCATCCAATTCAGTTTCGGGCCGTCTTCAAAGTCTTCCAGAAGAAGGCTGTCGGGAGCCGGACCGGCTGTGATATTATCAAATAAATACGTGCTGCTGTCTGCATCGTTTCCAGGTGCGAAGAAGATCAGGAGATCAGTCATCGTGGTTGCATCGGCTTGCGACCGGAAATCAAATACTAATTCAGTCCAGACAGAGTCTCTAATAGGTCTATTGTCTTCAACTGCACTGCCTCCACCTTCTAATTTAAGCAAAACGTTGGTGGCAATGGGTGACCAGACCTGCATCCGGAAAATATTGTTTTCCGAAATGTCAAATGGTGTCGCCATTTGCACCCGGAAAAGACTAAAACCACTTCCACCACCTTTTGTGTAGGAGCCTACACTATCACTTTTATTGATACCGGAAGTATCGGGGTTTGTAACAATGCCATTGTATATACCATCACCGGCAACCCATTCGAGCTTACCGCCGTCTTCAAAGTCTTCCCATACTACCTGGGCAGAGAGTATACCTGCAGTCAGGAGCATTAACATGAATAGTAGTTTTTTCTTCATTTTCTGTAGATTTAAAAAGTTATTATTTAATTAAATTGTAAGGTTTATTGATTTAAGAATAATTTTTTGGTAGTCATTTGATTACCAGAAATGACACTTAGATAAATTAATCCGGATATCTGGTTTTCTGAGAGCTGAATTTTCGTGAGATTTCCCCGGCTCGATGATGAGAATGGAACTCTTTTTCCTGATAAGTCGCTAAGTACAAGAATTCTTTCCGAGTGATCATCTGATTTTAAATAAATTATACCCTCACTGGGGTTGGGATAGATGATAAAGCTTTGATTGAATTGATCAATCCCGGTTAATGATCCATCTTCAGTAAATCCGATTTTTTCCAGGGCCATAGTAATTTCTTCATTGCGCATGAAATAATCCCATAATAACCCCGACCGGTAGTTTTCAATCATGCAGATAATGGGTCCCTGGTCAATCGCGAGGTACGAGCTGGCAAACCAATTTTCCGACGGATTAAAAGCATCATAAAATCCCATCGGCCCCCACACGTTGTTTCCATAGACTCTGAGAAAGTGTCTGGCTGCAGCAATGGACTCTATCGGAGTATATGGCATGGAACTTAATGCTGCTGTCGGTGTAATGGTCCCGTTGTCAGATGCCAGATCCGGAGCATGAGCCTTGTAACCTTCAGGATCATCACTGGCAGTGAGACCCCAACAGTCCGGGCCGTAACCTTCATAACCTTTCGGATTGTCGATACACCAGGCCCGGTTTATCAAAGTCTGATTTTGACCCTGGAAAAAGTAGTTGGCAAAGGCGTCGCGTTTGTCCCGGGGATCGAAGCCCAGGAAGGAATAGTGGGTGAAAAACAAGGGTCCTCCGGTATCGTTTCCTACCTCAAGTTTGTAACCATAAAAAGTACGCCCGTTGAGATAATTATTACTACTGGCCCATCCATTTTTATACATCGTGGGGGGTAAGGTATTTGTGGGCGATGCAATGCCAAGAATATAAGCGATCAGGGTTTCATTCCATCCTCTCAGGGGCAGATTGATATCAAATGCGAATGTAGGTGACCAGTGCCAGGAAAGCACCTGATTGACCTGTTTGCGGTACCAATTCCACTCAACTCCTTCCCATAAGGTCGTGATGTCCTGCCGTAATAGATCTTCCTGCGGGTTGTTCTGGTCAAAGTATTCCCGGGCGGTCAGTAATCCCTGGATAAGGAAAGCAGTTTCGACCAGGTCACCACCGTTATCCCGCGCACTAAACGGGATCACCTGCCCGGTATTGCCATTCATCCAATGAGGCCAGGCACCATGAAATCGATCTGCAGAACTCAGGAAACTTACGATCTTCTGCAAGCGCAGGAGTCCCTCTTCACGGGCTATAAAATCACGATGAATTCCTACAATAATCGCCATGATCCCAAAACCTGATCCACCACTGGTCACAAGGTCTCCCGACGTATTTCGTTCTCTCGCCAGACCGGATACAGGATGGGCAAAGTCCCAAAAGTATTTGAAGGTAGCTTTCTGAATTTCTTCGAGCAGCCCATCATCTTCCAACCTCAACAGGTCCTCGACCGGGTCTGTACTTTGGATAGAAGCCCCACCGTTGGAAGCAGGATAGGATAGGGTAAGGAGAAAAAAACTACAGAAATAGGGATATAAAACTCTCGACCATCCGGGACTTCTTGCTGTATAAATCCGTAAGGAAATAAGTATAAACAGGTTGATCGTAACCCAGTAAATCATGGAGATGGTTAAAATGGTCTTATTGCAATGTTAAACAATTGTAAACACTAATGCCAGTTTTCGACCTCATCTTTACTACACCATTCCACTAAAAGACCTATGATTGCTGGAGAAAGATGATAATTAAAATTCTGAAATACAGCAATTTAGATATATCAAGAAGACAATATCATAAACTCCGGACTACGCCATTGATTTTTTTTCAACGGAGACTCAGTACTTCAATAAAACATCTAATAGATTTTCATCATGAATTAAGCCCATCTTTTGTCTGAGCCTGTATCGTTTGTTTTCTACCCCCCGGATACTGATGCTCAACAAGGGAGCAATTTCTTTGGTTGACAAATTCATCTTCAGATAGGCTGCCAGTTTGAGTTCTCCGGAAGTCAGGCCCGGGTAATCTCTCTTGATGGTTTTGAAAAAATTGTCATGGACATCATTAAAATG
>JBGTCB010001165.1:0-2865 GCA_041748995.1 Saprospiraceae bacterium
CTGATCAAGCAGAAGATCACCGGCAAAAGTTTAACTGAATCTACTGAGGAAGGAGCTACTGAATAACAGCCCCCTTTGGTAAAAAACGAACTTTAGTTCTATTCAACTCCTTCTGACTATTCTCAACTTGCGCATTAGGTCTGGGTTCAGCGTTGCAATCGGGACGCTAGTGTTGGAGGTCATTCCTTCCAGGTAAAGGTGTTGATCATGTGTGAAATGTCGATCTTGACAAACTCGTAAAGTGGTGCAAGTGAATCAGGTCGGATTTGGGTGCTAAAATACAATGCTCCCCGGAGAAAATGATTGGTACTATCGGTCATGTAAAATTGGAAAGGTGTCGCTACCGGACCTTCCAGGTTAAAAATGAACCCACTTACTCCATTTGGCTTTTCAAATTTTACTTCATCAATATAAGTAGCCTTTCGACTGTGCTCCATTGCCAGACTAAATGCATCTTTATTTAGTTTTGAGAAAGGGTTTTCTGTATTAATCGGATAGTAACTGCAGTAGATTCTGCAATTGAAATCCGGATAAAATATATTGAACCAGCAAGGATGTGCTGGTTTTTCATCAAAAAATAGCGTATCCTGTTCAATCTCTGTATACTCAGGCATTTCAAAGGTGAATTGACAGTAGGTTTCATCAAAGGAGACATACTTTTTTTCCGGAAATTCGATTTTTGGAAATGCCCGGGGCTTTGGTAAGATCGGGGATTTGCTCTGACAAGAGAATAGCAATAAGATGAAAAGAAGGATTTTAGGATTTAACCACATCTGGTAGAGTGATTTTGACTTTTTCAATTCGTTTCGCACTTACTGCCATTATTTTAAAACGGTACTCCAGATATTTAATTTCAATGTTCTTCTTGGGTATTCTGCCAAGTAGTTCAAGGATGAGTCCTGCTACACTATCCGCCCCGCCCTTCACCTGTTCAAAAGTATCTGTGCTGATACCGACTACCCGGCAGAGATCATTAAGCAAGGTCTTGCCTTCAAAAATATAGTTGTAGTCATCTATTTTTTCAAATTCAACTTCTATTTCTTCATCAAATTCGTCTTTGATATCACCTATTACTTCCTCCATTATATCTTCGAGAGTTACTAATCCACCACTCCCTCCAAATTCATCCACTACTATGGCCATATGGGTTCGCTCCTGTTGAAACTCAGTCAGTAGTTCATTGATTTTTTTTGCTTCAGGAACATATTTCACATCTGTTCTGATGAGATTATTCCAGGCAAAACCCGCTCCAGCATTTAAATGAAGAAGCAAATCCTTTACATAGAGTATGCCTTTAATATTATCGAAATCTTCTTCGTAAACAGGAATCCGTGAGTAGCCCGAATCTTTCACAATCTTAATGACCTCCGAAAAAGGACTTTGTATGTCAATCGCAATCACATCAACTCTTGATCGCATAATCTGTTTAACGTTGACATCACCAAATTTAACAATGCTTTTGAGTATGTCTATTTCCTTTTCCGAATTATGTTCATGGCTGACCGTTAGTTCGATGGCTTTGTCGAGATCATCTTTTCTACTGCGGCTTCTCCCGGTGTCATTTGCCAATCGTCTTTCAAATTGATTAGACCAGGTTACAAGTATTCTTGAAAGGGGAAAGAAAATAGTCTTTAGCACTGTGAGAGGTCCTGACATCATTCTTGCCATTTGCTTATTGTTAACAGTGGCGTAAAGCTTAGGAGCTACCTCACCAAATAGCACCAGAAGAAATGTGGCTGCCACAACTGTCAGAGTAAATTCAATTGCTGTAGCAAGTCCCAACAGAGGAAAATTGTCCTTAAGAATACCTGGTAGGGCCTGAGCCCAGAAATAAAAAGAATCGGATGAGATACTATTTCGGATGAGGAAATCCGAAAGGATTACAATAGCAATATTGACAAAATTATTACTGATCAAAATGGTAGCTAACAGCATACGGGGGTTCTCTCGTAGCAGTAGAAGGCGTTTACTATTGGTGCTTCCTTCATTAGCCAGTTCATGAATGTCAGCCGGACTTAAGGAAAAATAGGCAACTTCTGCACCCGAAATCAAGGCTGAGCAAACCAAAAGCAATATAATGAGAGCAATTCCCAGCGATAATCCGGTGCCAGACACCGTAAGTAATCCAAGTTGAGCAAATATGAGTATAATGCCCTGACTGGGAGGTTCAATACTATCCAAGTGTTTTGTTCTGGTTGATTACGTATATCGGGAAATATCCAAACAATTTATTAGTTCTAGAAAGGAAGATCATCTTCTACAACATCTTCCCGTCCTCCGCTCACTTCCTGGGTCGAGGTGCTTTTGTTATCTTTCAGTTCATAACTTATTCCCGGAGGAGCATCTGTGGCGGCTGGAAAACTGGTTCCATAACCACTGCCACCACCTTCTCTCTTTTCCAGTGGTTTGATGGTATTGGCCACTACTTCCGTGATATATCTTTCATTCCCGTCCTTATCCTGATATTTTCTATGGGTAAGTTTTCCTTCAACATAAACAAGCGATCCTTTTTTCAATGCTTTTTCTGCTCTTTCTGCCAAAGATCTCCACACCACCACTTCGTGCCACTCCGTTAAAGTTTGCCATTCACCATTTTTATCTTTATAGCTCTCGTTAGTCGCTACCGGAAACTTCCCTACCATGCCACCATTTTCAAGATGCCTGATTTCCGGATCACGCCCTAGATTGCCTATTAGAGTTACTTTGTTTACCATATCCTTGTTTATTGATCCTATATATGATTTAAAATTACGTCTTTATCTCCTAAAAAACAATTGATCACTTTGGGGAAAGCAAAATTCCGGATTTTTTTCGTACTTATAGCTGTATAGTCGAATTTGCTCAAAAAGGATTGTTCCTCTTTTA